>JAEXGP010000141.1 GCA_023450775.1 Actinomycetes bacterium
CTGCCCGCCAACGTGCGCCCGACCGTCATGAGCGCCGTGCGCAAGGGGTTCCGCTGGCACGGCGACGTCGGACCGTCGCTCATCGCCCACCTGGCGGGCCGGGGCGCGGACCTGTCGGTCAGCGCTGCGGCGGACCCGGTCGGGTGGGCGCTGCGGACCCTGCAGCTGTCCGGCGCCGGCGCGAACGGCAACGGCAACGGTGCCGGCGCGGCGACGCTGCGGCGTGCGGACCTCACGATCCCGTCGCGCAAGGACGTGCAGCAGGCGTTCCGGGACCAGCTGCGGGCCGTGCACCCCGACCACGGCGCGGAGGACGACGGCGCGGCGCAGCGCATCGCGGAGCTCGCCGAGGCGCGACGGATCCTGCTCGGCTGAGCCCTCCTCGCCTGCACCCGTGCCTCGGAGCCGACCGCACGCACCGGTGTGGGGCAGGATCGGGCCATGGCACGACGACGACGTCCCAGAGCGGTGGAGGGCATGGCCCTGTGGCCCGGCGCGGGCTCGGCCTCCGACCACCCCGGACTCGTGGCGATCGAGGACGGCGTCGCGCCGCTCCCGGTCGCCCGGCTCGACTTCCCGTACCGACGGGAGGGCCGGCGAGCCCCCGACCGAGCGCCCAAGCTGATGGCGTCGATCCGCGAAGAGATCGCGACGTTGTGCGAGCGGTGGGGGACCACGTCGGAGCACCTGGTGCTCGGCGGTCGCTCGATGGGCGGGCGCATGTGCTCGATGGTCGCCGCCGGCGCCGACGACCTGGATCCGCTGCCGGTCGCCGGGCTCGTGCTGATGAGCTACCCGCTGCACCCGCCGGGCAAGCCCGAGAAGCTGCGCACCGAGCACCTGGTCGACCTGCGCGTGCCGGTGCTGTTCGTGAGCGGCGACCGCGACACGTTCGGCACGCCCGACGAGCTCGCCGCCGCCCAGGAGCTGATCCCGGGCCCCGTCACCTCGGTGACGCTGGCCGGCAAGGGCCACGACCTCAAGCGAGCGGACCCCGACGTCGTCGCCGCGGTCCGCGACTGGCTCGGCCCTCAGAACCTGCCGTCCTGATCGACCCGGCGAGGGAGCGGCGGGGTGGGGTCGGGACCGGCGCGAGGATCGGGGGCCATGGGCACCTTCTTCTCCGACCCGCTGCACGACGAGTTCGGATCGTGGATCCTCGGCTTCGTCCCGTACGGCGGCGGAACGGTGGGCGAGCTGGCGGAGATCGCGGGCCAGGTGACGGCGGGTGACGACGGCTCGTTCTACGAGGCGTTCTCGGCTTTCGCCGACCGGCTCCTCGACGAGGCCGACCGGGCGGCCGAGGCGGGGCACGACCGCACCGCGCACGAGTGCTCCCTGCGGGCCGCCGCATTGTTGGGCGTCGCGTACCACCCGCTGTTCGGCACGCCCGTGGATCCGCGGCTGCTCGACGCGTTCCGCCGGCAGCAGGACGCCTTCGCCCGCGCGATGGCGCTCGCCGTCCCGGCCGGCGAACCCGTCGACGTGCCGTACGAGGGCACCACGCTGCCGGCGTGGTTCGTCCGCACGCCGCTCGCCCCCGACGAGCGGCGGCCGACCGTCCTCGTCGGCGGCGGGTGGGACTCCACGCTGGTCGAGAACCACCTCGGCATCGGCGTGGCCGCGCTGCGCCGGGGTTACCACGTGCTGCTGCACGACGGGCCGGGCCAGGGCCGGTTGCTGTTCGAGGAGGGCCGTCCGCTCCGTCACGACTGGGAGGCGGTCGTCACGCCGGTCGTCGACGCAGCGCTCGGCCTGGACGGCGTCGACGGCGACCGGCTCGTGTACTGGCCGTGGAGCCTGGGCGGCTACATGGCGCCGCGGGTGGCGGCCCACGAACCGCGCCTCGCCGCCGTCGTGTGCGACCCCGGCCAGACCGACATGGGGGCCAAGCTCGTCAACGGGCTGCGGATGATGGGCATGACCGACGAGCAGGTGGCGGCGCTGCCGGCGATGGATCCCGAGTTCGAGAAGGGCGCGTTGGCGATCATCGACAGCGACCGCTCGCTGCACTGGTCGCTCATCCAGCGCGGCACGTGGGCCAACGGCGCGGCGGGTCCCGACGACCTGCAGGGCTTCGTCGCCGAGATGCTCCGCTGGCGCCTGGACGACGACACGCTCGCCGCCATCACCACGCCGATGCTCGTGATGTCGGCCGACGACGACCGGGCGTCGGGCGACGCCCAGCACCTCTACGACGTGCTCACGTGCCCGAAGGCGCGGTTCCACTTCACCGCGGCGATGGGGGCGAACATGCACTGCGAGATGCTCAACCGTCCCCTCGCCAACCGCGTGGCGCTCGACTGGCTGGACGACATCCTCGGCACTCCGCGAGCGGCGACGGGGCAGCGCGACGTCAGTCGGCGCGGTTGAGGTCCTCGAGCTCCCGACCGCGGGTCTCGGGCACCGCGAACGCGAGCACGGCGGCGAGCAGCGGTCCGAGCGCGAGCAGGGCGAACGTCGGGCCGTAGCCGTTGGCATCCACTCCCAGCCCGGCCAGCAGCAGGCCGAGCACGGAGCCGGTCACGGCCAGGACGTTGAGCGCGCCGCGGGCGCCGCCGCGCCGGGCGGTCGGGAACAGCTCGGGGGCGAGCACGCCGAGCGGCGCCACCGTCAGCGTGCCGAGCACGGCCGCGACCAGCGCGCTCACCCACATGGGCGCCCCGGCGACCGAGAAGAACACCGCGGTGAAGACGCCCAACGCCACCAGTCCGGGGATGAGCGCCCAGCGGCGGCCCCGCGTGTCGGCCAGGCGGCCGCCCACGATCACCCCGAGCGACGCGGGGGTGCCGGTCAGCACGGTGAAGATCGTGATCGTCAACCCGTCGAAGCCACGGTCCGAGCGCAGGTAGTCGTTCTGCAGCTGGGACACCGGGGCGATGAACAGGTTGACGAGCAGGAAGAGCGCCGCCAGCAGCAGGAAGCGGCTCCCGCTGATGCGGCCCGACTCCACCGGGACCGCCGTGCCGGCGTGGCTCTCGACGACCGGTCCGGGCTCGACCGGGCCGGGTTCGAGCGGCGCCACGGCCACGTCGGCATGGGCGTCCGGGTCGACGGGGTCGCCGTCGTCGCGCCCGGTGGCCGCGCTCAGCAGCTGGAACCGACCGCTCTCCCGGAGCGTGCGTGCGCCGCTGATGACCAGAGGCACGGTGAGGATCGAGATGCCGAAGACCAGGCGCCACCCCCAGCTGGCGATGTCCGCGAGCGGCAGCGACACCACGACCACGCCGGCGCCCAGTCCGTAGGCGAGCGCGCCCAGCCCGGCGGCCATGGCCCGGGACCCGGCGGGGAGCTCCTCGACGCAGATCGTGTCGACGGCCAGCAGTCCTGCGACGGCGAGGTTGCGGGAGATCGCCTGCAGCACGGTCAGCGCCGCCAGGCCGGGGACGAGCGCGGTGGCGACCGAGAGCGCGATCGCGATGCCGAACGACCACAGCGCGATGCGGCGACGTCCGAACCGGTCGGCCTGGAACATCATCAGCGCCGTCAGCACGGCGCCGATCCGGACCAGGGCGAAGATCGCGGCCTGCTGGCCGGAGCTGCCGTCGCCGATGTCCGCGCTGGCGAACGTGAGCACCTGCGTGAGCTGCCCGTAGACCAGCCCGGACACCAGGCTGAACAGCGCCATGGCGGCGGCGGCCCGGGCCTGGCGGACCGACAGGCGGTCGGGGAACAGCCACCACGGCCGGGCGCCCGGGGCGATCCCGTTGCGCAACGCCCGCTTCACGAGCGGCTCGTACAGCCCCCGCCAGTAGGGGATGCCCAGGCGCCAGCTCACGGTCTGCTCGACGACGACGCCGTCCTGCTCGGTGCGCCACGCCACCCTGCGCTCGTACCGCGTGAACGGTCCGTGCCCCGCGGTGAAGGTGCGGCTGCCCGACGCGGTGGTCACCGCGACCTCGCCGGCACCGCCGCGCTCGTCGACACCCCCGGCGTCCCCGGCGCCGATCGGGACGTCGACCTCGTCGACGACCTCGCGGACCAGCAGGTCGTCGCGGGCGCGGAGCCGGTCGACCAGTACGTCGGCCGATCCTCGCCACTCGTCGGAGATGCTGCCCACGACCCTCCCGCGGTCGGCCTCACCCGGCGTCCGGCCCCGTGCGTCGGCGGAGCATACCGGCGAGTTCGCGAGCGCTCGCCGGCAGCGTGCGAGAGTGTGGGCCGTGAGCCGTCTGGTGGTGCGACCCGGTGACCCGTTCCGCGGCGAGGTGACGATCTCCGGCGCCAAGAACTCCGCGCTCAAGCTGATGGCGGCGAGCGTGCTGGCCGAGGGCCGCTACGTGCTGCGCAACGTGCCCGACATCGCGGACGTCGGGATCATGGGCCGGCTGCTCGAGGCGATGGGCATGTCGGTCCGGCGCCGCGAGGACGCGGCGCTCGAGATCGTCCGCGGTCCCGACGTGATCGCCGAGGCGCCCTACGAGCTGGTCGAGCGGATGCGGGCGTCGACCGCCGTGCTCGGTCCGCTGCTCGCCGCGGTGGGGCAGGCCCGCGTCGCGCTGCCCGGCGGCGACGACTTCGGATCCCGGCCGATCGACATGCACCTCGCCTCGCTCGAGGCGCTCGGCGCGACCTTCGAGCTGAGCCACGGGATGATCGAGGGCCGCGCCGACCGGCTCGTCGGGTGCGAGGTCGTGCTCGAGTACCCGAGCGTCGGCGCCACCGAGAACCTGTTGATGGCCGGAGCGACCGCGCAGGGCACGACCACCGTGCGCAACGCGGCGAGGGAGCCCGAGATCGCGGATCTGGCCGCCTTCCTCAACCGCATGGGCGCCCGCGTGCTCGGCGCGGGCAGCCCGACGATCGTGATCGAGGGCGTGGAGGAGCTGCGGGCGGTGGAGCACACGGTCGTCCCCGACCGCGTCGAGGCCGCCACGTTCCTCGCCGCGCTCGCCACGGCCGGCGGCGAGGTGACGTTGAAGGGGGCCCGGGCCGACCACCTGGACCTGCTGATCGAGAAGATGGGCCGGATGGGGCTGCGCATCTCGCCCGAGGCGGACGGCATCTGGGCCATGTCGTCGGGGCGGCCCCGGCCGGTCGACGTCGCCACGCTGCCGTACCCCGGCATCGCCACGGACTACCTGCCCATGCTGGTGGCGGTGATGTGCCTGGCCGACGGCACCAGCTACGCCACCGAGAACGTGTTCGCCGGCCGGTTCCGCTACGTGGGCGAGCTGGCCCGGATGGGCGCCCAGATCCGGGTGGAGGGCCACCACCTGGTGGTCGACGGCGCCGAGCGGCTGTCGGGCGCACCGGTGCGCGCCGTCGACATCCGGGCCGGCGCCGCCATGGTGATCGCGGCCCTGGCCGCCGACGGCGAGACCACCATCCATGACGCCGGTCACATCGACCGGGGCTACGAGCGGTTCGTCGACAAGATGCAGGCGCTGGGCGCCGACATCACCCGCCTCGACTGAGCGACCGCATGACAGAGCCGGTGGGCGGCGGGACGGCAGCCGGAACCGGCGGGGACGGAACCGGCGGGAACAGGGAACGGGTGGGGCCTGTTGGGGATGGTGAGGGCGTGCCATCTACCCTGGTGGTCCGCCGACCGACGGATCCGGACCAAGGACGTGGAGCAGCGTGCAGGAGCAGGTCGAACAGGTCATCGAGATCATCCGCCCGGCCATCCAGGCCGACGGCGGTGACATCAACCTGCTCGACGTCGACCAGGACTCCGGCGTCGTCACCGTCGAGCTGACCGGCGCCTGCGTGAGCTGCCCGGCCTCGACCGTGACCATGAAGGCGGGCATCGAGCGCATCATGAAGGACCGGGTCCCCGGCGTGACCGCCGTGGTGCAGCCCGAGAGCGAGATCGAGCTCGGCACCGCCGTCTCGCTCTGATCGACGAGGATCCTCGAGTGGGAGCGTTGCGCGCCGCGCCCCCGGCCGAGCTGCTGGCGGCGGCCCGCGACGGCGACCGTGCGGCGCTGGCCCGCCTGCTGTCGCTGGTCGAGCGCGGCGGCCAGGGCGCCCGGGACGTCGCCCGCACGGTGTTCCCACTGGCCGGCGCGGCCCACACCGTCGGCATCACCGGTGCGCCGGGCGCCGGCAAGTCCTCGCTGACGAGCGCGCTGTGCCGCGAGATCCGGACCGTCGAGGAGCAGGTGGCGGTCCTCGCCATCGATCCGTCGTCGCCGTTCTCGGGCGGGGCGATCCTGGGCGACCGCGTCCGCATGGGCGACCACACCCTCGACGAGGGCGTGTACATCCGGTCGATGGCCACACGCGGGCACCTGGGCGGCCTGGCGCTCGCCACCCCCGAGGCGGTGCGGGTGCTCGACGCCGCCGGCTACCGCTGGGTGGTCGTCGAGACCGTCGGGGTGGGCCAGGTCGAGGTCGAGATCGCGGGAGCGGCCGACACCACGGTCGTCGTCGTCAACCCGGGGTGGGGCGACTCGGTGCAGGCCAACAAGGCGGGCCTCATGGAGATCGCGGACGTGTTCGTCATCAACAAGGCGGACCGGGCCGGCGCCGGCGACACCCGTCGTGACCTGGAGAACATGCTCGCCCTCGGTGCGCACCGCGAGCACCCGCCGGTGATCCTGGAGACCGTCGCCACGACGGGTCAGGGGGTCGCGGAGCTGTGGGATGCGCTGCAGCAGCACGCCGAGCAGGTCGCGTCGTCGGGCGAGCTGGCCCGTCGCCGCGCGGCCCGGGTCGACGACGAGCTCCGCGACGTGGTGACCGCCCGGCTGGTGGAGCGGGCCGCGGCGCTGTGCGACGGGGACGCGTGGGACGACGCCCGCCGTGCCGTGCTCGACGGGTCGCTCGACCCGTGGGCCGCGGCGGACTCCCTCCTCGACTGAACCCCCAGCGTCACAGAACGGGGTTGGTCGGGGTGCAGTCCGCGCAGGTGCCGACCAGGTCCAGCCGGTGGTGCTGGACCGTGAAGCCGCTCGAGCTGGCGGCGTCGTCGAGCGCGCCGTGCAGGTTCTGCTCGAGCTCCTCGCTCGCCACGAAGTCCTCCACGCGTCCACACCGGGTGCAGACCAGGTGGTGATGGTGGTGGGTCAGGTCCTCGGCGAGCTCGAAGTGGCTGTACTCGTCGCCGGCGACGATCCGGTACACCACGCCGGCGTCGATCAGCTCGGTGAGGTTGCGGTAGGCGCTGCTCTGGGCCAGGCACTCGGCCTGGTCGAGGATGTCGGGGATGGTCAGCGGGCGGTCGGCCCCGGCCAGCACGTCGACCACCTGTCGGCGCGACCGCGTGTAGCGCAGGCCCGCAGCTCGCAGCCGGTGCGACACCGTGGTGTGCAGCTCCTCGGCGTCGTGGAGGTGGTCGTGGTCCTGCCCGTCCGGCACGGTCCGAGCGTAGTGGCGACCTTGGGAACGAGTGGGAACGGAGCCGGCGCGCCGGTACCGTCGCGACGTGGGCAGGGATGGGGAGGAACGCGCCGGAGCGGACCGCGGGACGGCGTCCGCCGCGCTCCGGCCGGCGAACCTCCCGTCGGGCATCCGCCTGGTGGGCGTGGTCGGTCGTGGTGCGACGTCGACGGTGTGGCGGGCCCGCGACCGCCGGGAAGGTCGGGACGTGGCGGTCAAGGTCCTGCCGCTGCCGCCGGACCCCGCGGGACGGGATCGGGCCGTCGCCCGCTTCGAGCACGAGGTCCGCTCCCTCGCCCGATTGTCCGATCTGCCGCACGTGCTGGCGCTGCGCGCCGCCGGCACCGACCGCACGGGTTGCTGGCTGGTGACGCCGCTCGCCCGGGGGTCGCTCGCGGACCTCGCGCCGCTCGGCACCGACGACGTC
>JAEXGP010000193.1 GCA_023450775.1 Actinomycetes bacterium
GGCTACGGCCCGATCGACGTGAAGGTCCGGTTCTGGACCCCGCCGTCGAACGTGGCCGTCACCTCGCTCCCGGTGCAGTTCGCGTCCGCAGGAACCTGCCCCGCGCAGGATCCGGGACTTCAGGCGATCGAGCTGAGCGTGCGGACACCGCAGGGCCACGTCGAGCGCCTCGAGATCGTGAAGCGGGCCTCGTGATGTGGCGCCGTGCCCGCCGAGGCCAGTCCGGCGCCTCGCTCGTCCTGGTGCTGGCCGTGGTGGCATTCCTCGCACTGCTCGTCCCGGCGGTGCTGGGCATGGTCGCCCTGGGCCCACGTATCACCAAGCCGGTGTTGGAGGACCGCCGGGAGCTCTACGCAGCGAGCAGCGCGATCGATGCCGCGGTCGAGCTGGGGAGGACGAACGCCGACGTCGCCGTGCCGGGCGGTCCCTGCCCCACCCAGGTGCTCGACATCGACGGGCTCCAGGTGACCGTCACGTGCGAGCGGCACAGCTTCCCCGACAACGGCTGCCTCTACCTCGACCGGTTCGCCCGGTACACCGCCGAGGTGACCGAGCCGGGCGAGACGGAGGTCCTCGCCCGCACCAGCACCGAGGTGGTGTACCGGTTCCACCTGGACTCGGACCCGACGGTCGAGGTCCGCCAGTGGGACCCCGACGCCACCGGACCCGTGCCCACCACGGCCCTGCCCGCGTGCAGCACCGCGTCGACGACGACCACCTCGACGACGACCACCACGACCGAGCCGACGACCACCACGACCGCGTCGACCACGACGGTCCCGCCGACGACCACGGTCGCTCCGAGCACCGCCATCTACGCGCACTGGCTCACGCCGGGCACCGAGGCCCGCAACGGCAACAAGTGGCGGGCGGTCGGGCCGATGGACGTCACACGTGACGGCAACGTGCCCGTCGCCGACGCCGCGGTCACGATCGCGGTCGAGTACGTCCAGAACGGCTCCCCCGCGTGGAAGCGGGATGCCGACGTGCTCGGCGTCACGAACGAGACGGGCTCGGTCACGTTCCACTCCCCGGAGTACGGCAACAACGTGTCGGCCGTCCGCTTCACGGTCATCTCGGTGACGTCACCGGGTCTGGTCTGGCAGTCGGCGGCGAACCCGGTGTCCACACCGACGATCCTCAAGCCCTGACGTCCGTCCGTCACGGGTGGGCGGGTCGGTCCTAGCCTCGCCCCGTGCGCTACGGGATCAACGGTTCAGGTCGGATGCTCACCCAGGGGGTGCCGGGGGTCCTCGACGGCCTGGCCGAGGCGGAGGCGGCCGGCTTCGCCACGTACTGGGTGGCGCAGGTCGGGCTCATCGACGCCCTCACGCTCATCGGCGCCCACGGCGACACCGACTCGTCGATGGAGATCGGCACCGCCGTCATCTCCACGTGGGAGCGCCACCCGCACATGCTCGCAGCGCAGGCCCTCACCACCCAGGCGCTCATCGGCGACCGGCTGATCGTGGGCATCGGTGTGAACCACCAGCCCCACGTGGAGCAGAGCCTGCGGCTGCCCTGGCACAAGCCGGTCCGTCACATGATCGACTACCTGGCGATCCTGAACGACCTGCTCACCACGGGCAGCGCGTCCTACCAGGGCGAGGCGTGGTCGTTCGACGGCGAGGGAGCTCGGCCGTCCGAGGGCGTCCCCAAGGTGATGATCGCCGCGCTCGGTGATCAGATGCTGCGTCTCGCCGGCCGCAGGACCGACGGCACGATCCTCTGGTGCGTCGGCCCGCGGACGATCCAGACGCACATCGCACCGGTCATCAACGACGCCGCTGCGGCGGCGGACCGTCCGGCACCGTCGATCGTGTGCTCGATCCCCGTGTGGGTCACCGACGATCCGGCGCCGGCCCGCGAGTTCCTGGGGACGATCCTCGCCGACTACGCGTCGCTGCCGAGCTACCGGGCGATGATGGACATCGAGGGAGTGCCCGGGCTCGGCGAGCTGTCGATCGTGGGCAACGAGGAGTTCGTCCGAGAGCAGCTGGGCCGGATCGAGGCCTCGGGCGCCACGGACTTCACCCCGGTCCCCATGGGCGGCAACCCCGACGAGGAGGCACGCACCATGGCGGTCCTGACCGCCGCCATGGGCTGAGTGCGCGGACTCCTCTGGGGAGCAAGCTGAAGGCCAGCGGGGAGGGACGCGGATGGCCCATCGACAGGACGGACCGTATGGAGCGTCGGTCGACACGACACCGCGCGACGCGCAGCGCGTGGGGATCACCACGCTCGAGGACCTGCGTGAGCACCTGCAGTGGGCGATCGAGCTGGAGCACGCCACGATCCCTCCGTACCTCTGCGCGCTCTACTCGCTCGACGCAGATCGGAACCTGGATGCGGTCGAGATCCTCCACAGCATCTTCCTGGAGGAGATGCTGCACCTGGCGCTCACGGCCAACCTGCTGAACGCGGTCGGCGGGCGGGCCGCGCTCGACACACCCCGGATGATGCCAGGCGGCCCGCGGACGCTCCCCCACCGGGATCCGCCGCTCACGCTGTCGCTGCTGCCGTTCGGCCCGGAGGCGCTCGATCTCTTCCTGGAGATCGAGCGGCCGTGCGCACCCGATGCGCCGCCGCAGGCGGACTGCTACCTGACGATCGGCCAGTTCTACGAGGCCATCCGCGCCGGTCTCCTCGGCCTGGCCGACGAGCTCGGCCCTGCCACGGTGTTCTGCGGCGACCCGTCCCGCCAGCTCGCCGACGACCAGTTCAGGGGCAGTCCCGGTCGGATCTTCGAGGTCACCGGGCTCGACTCCGCCATCGAGGCGCTCGACCTCATCGTCCACCAGGGCGAGGGCACCGGCCACGTGGAGGTGTGGGACGGCGACCACGACATGTTCCACCCGGAGCGCCGGGCGGTCGGCCACTTCTACCGACTGCAGCAGCTCGTGCTCGGTCGTCGGTACCGGCCGGGCGACACGCCCACGAGCGGCCCGAGCGGCGACCCGATCACGATCGACTGGGACGGCGTGAGCCCCATGCGCCGAGACCCCCGGACCGCGGATCACCCCGAGGGCCCGATCCGCTCCGCGATGGACCTGTTCAACGCGACCTACGCGACCGTGCTGAACCGGCTGGAGCAGGCCTTCGACGGCCGCCCGGAGCAGTTCGGTTCTGCGGTGTCGGCCATGTTCCACGTCAGGACCAACGCGGTCACGCTGATGTCGATGACGATCGAGGGGTCCCACGAGACCGCGGGTCCGAGCTTCGAGTACGTCCCGCCCGAGCGCCGCTGACCCACCCCGCTTCCGTCGAGATCCAGAAACACTTGTGTTCGCAGATGGTACGGTCGAGCCCATGGCTCACGACCACACCGACGCGCTCGCCGGCCGGCGGGTCCTCATCACGGGCGCCGCACGCGGGATCGGCGCCGCGCTGGCCCGCCGCCTCCACGAGCGGGGCGCCCGGGTGGCGCTGGCCGGGCTCGAACCGGAGCTGCTGGAGGAGGTCGCCGACGAGCTCGGCGCTCCGTGGTGGTTCTGCGACGTGTCGGACCGACATCAGGTCGACACAGTCGTCGACGACGCGGCGCACGCACTCGGTGGGCTGGACGTCGCCGTCGCCAATGCCGGGATCGCCGCGCAGCTGCCCCTGGTGGGCGGCGACCCCGAGATCTTCGAGCGGACGATGACGGTGAACGTGCTCGGCAGCTACTACACGCTGCGGGCGGCCGGGTCGCACCTCGCGCATCCGGGCGGCTACGCCGTGGCGATCTCGTCGCTGGCTGCGGCGGTCCACGTGCCGCTGCTCGGCGCCTACAGCGCGTCGAAGGCGGCGGTGGAGGCGCTCGGCAACACCCTGCGTCAGGAGCTCCGTCCGTCGGGGGCGCGCGTGGGCGTCGCCTACTTCGCGGAGCTCGACACCGACATGACCGAGCGCGGCTTCGGCACCGAGGCCGCCAACGCGTTCCTGGGCGGCCGCAGCCTGACAAGGGTCACGCCCCTCGTCCGCGGCATCGATGCGCTCGAGCGGGGCATCGCCCGCCGCTCGCGGATCATCTACGCCCCGTGGTACGTGGCTCCGATCCTGCCGACCCGGCGCGTCGGGCAGGCGGTCGTCGAGCTGGTCACGCGGCGCCGTCTCGGTCCGGTGCTCGACATCGCGCTGGCCGAGCGGGTGGAGCTGACCACCGAGCAGCCGGTGGGCCGGCCGTGACCGTCGTCGAGCGGATCGCACCCGGCGACCGCCGTCAGGTCGGCTGGCTCAACGCGGCGATCGCCCACGCGCTCGGGCGCGCCACCGGCACCGAAGCACCGCACCTGTTCCTCACCCTGGGCCGGCACCGACGGCTGTTCCGCGGGTGGCTCCTGTTCGCCGGCGCCCTCATGCCGGGCGGCCGGCTCCCCCGCCGCGACACCGAGATCGTGATCCTCCGCGTCGCCCATCGGCGCGGCTGCACCTACGAGCTCGACCACCACCGCCGGCTGGGGGCGCGAGCCGGACTGACCGCGGCCGAGATCGATGCGCTCGGCGCCGACGACACCGACTCGGACGCTCGCTGGAGCCCGCGGGACCGCGCGCTGCTCGCGGCGACCGACCAGCTGCTCGACCGGCGCGACGTGGACGACCCCACATGGGCCCACCTCGCCGCGCACCTGGACCAGCGGCGACTCATCGAGCTGGTCATGCTCGTCGGGCACTACGACATGCTCGCGACCACGATCGGCACGCTTCGGATCCGACCCGACGAGTCGCGCCGTGGCTGACGTCCGTCGACTCCCCCGCGGGCGGCACGACCTCACCCGTGAGCAGGTCGAGGAGGACCAGCGGCTGCGGATCCTCGTCGGCTTCGCAGGCGCCATGGCGGACGACGGCTACGCCAACACCCCCGTTGCGGCCGTGCTGCGCCACGCCGGCGTGTCCCGCGAGACCTACTACCGGCTCTTCACCGACAAGCTCGACGGATTCCTCGCCGCGTTCGACCTGGTCAGCGAGGTGCTGGTCGCCGAGCTCGCCCAGGCCGTCGACGGGACCGGCGAGCCGATCGACCGCGCGGTGCGCGGCGTGGAGCGGTATCTCTCGGTGATCGCGGCGCACCGCGGCGAGGCACGGCTGTTCCTGGTCGAGGCGTACGCCGCGGGACCGGTGGCGATCGAGCGGCGGACCGCCGTCCAGCGGCGCATCGCCGACGAGCTGGCCCGCGTCCTCGGCTCGACGACCGAGGACGGCCGCGCCACGTGCCGGACGCTGGTCGCCGCCGTCAGCGCCATGATCGTCGGCCCCGTCGTGGCCGACGATCCCGATGCCGTGCTGGCGCTCGGCGCGCCGGTGACGCGGCAGCTCCGTCGCTTCCACGCGGCCGGCATGTTCGACTGACCGGCGCCCCGACCGCACCCGGGAGCCGGACTGGCGCGGTGCGGTTGTCGGCCGAGAGCTCAGACGGGCTCGGCGACGTGCTCACCGTTGCGCACGACCCAGGTGTCGGTGTGCGAGATCTTCGCGTTCGGGTCCCAGACGTCGTCGACGTACTGGAACTCGCAACGGAGCTCGTCGGCGGTGATCGTCACCAGCGCGTAGCCGTGCTCGGCGACGAAGTAGCGGACGTGCGGGTTCTCGGCCCGGTAGTCGGTCGTGAAGAGCACGGTGTTGATCGAGCTCGCAAGGAGCTCCGGCATCACGACGTCGCCGCCCGGCTCGGCCGCGACGTCGAGCACGAAGCTGGCGTGCCAGTCCCCCGTCACCGTCACCGGGTTCGACACGCCGCTCTCCTGGATCGCCCGCAGGAGCCGGCGCCGTGCCGCCGGGTACCCGTCCCACGCATCCCGGGTGAACTTCGGCTGTGCCGCCGTCCCCACGTTGAGACCGGCCAGCATGATCGGGTTGGCGAGCACGTTCCACGTGCTCCTCGATCCCGCCAGCTCGTCGGCCAACCACTGCTCCTGGTCGGCACCGAGGTTCGAGCGGGCCTCGTCGTCGGCGTCCTCGCAGAGCGGACCCTCGTCGGAGACGAGGCTGCCGTCGGTGCGGCAGGCCGGCACGTCGGCGCGCTGGCGCGTCTCGATCGCGTAGACCCGCGCCAGGTCGCCGAAGTCGAAGCTGCGGTGCACGTCCAGCTCGGCGAAGTCGGTCGGCACCGGGTCGAGACGGATCGGCGTGTGCTCGTACCAGGCCTGAGAGGCGGCGAGGCGGCGATCGCGACTCGCGGGCTGGTCGATGTCGGCCTGCCCCACGTCGCCGGCGTAGTTGTTCGACACCTCGTGGTCGTCGAAGGTCACGATCCATGGCGCCATCTCGTGCGCTGCCTGCAGCTGGAGGTCGGCCTTGGTCTGGGCGTACCGGCGGCGGTAGTCGACGACCGTCTCCGGCGGCGGGCCGGCCCACACCCTCCGGCCGCTCTGGTCGGGCGACAGGTCGCCGAGGGTGAGCTCGTAGACGTAGTCGCCGAGGAACACGACCGCGTCGATGTCAGGCAGCTCGGCGGCGCGGCCCCAGGCGCCGTACTCGCCCCACTGGAAGTCCTGGCAGGACGCGAACACGAACCGGAACCGCTCCGGCGATGCGTCGACGGCGGGGAAGGTGCGGGTGCGCCCGACCGGCGACGTCTGGTCGCCCGCCCGGAAGCGGTAGTGGTACCAGGAGTCGGAGTCGAGGCCGCTGACGTCGACGTGCACCGAATGCGCCAGGTCCGCGGTGGCCGTCGCGATCCCGGACACGACCAGGTCCACGAAGTCGGCATCGCGGGCGACGTCGAAGGCGACCTCGACGTCGCCGTCGGGCGAGCCACCGCCCTCGACCATGGGGTCCGAGGCCAGCCGGGTCCAGAGCATGACCCGGTCGCTGAGCGGGTCGCCGCTGGCGACCCCGAGCGCGAACACGTCGGGGGGCAGTGACGCCGTCGCCGGTGTGGCCGGGGCCACCGAGGTCGACGTGCTGCTCGACGCCCGGTCGTCGTCGTCGCTGCCCGCGCACGCCGTGGTCACGCCCGCGACCGCGAGCACACCCAAGAACTGACGACGATCCACAGCGACCCCCCGGTGCGCGACCCGGTCGTCACTGTAGGTGCCGTCTGGGAGGCCGGTCCCCGGCGGCTGGGGCAGCGGTCGTGCGCTCGGATGATCGGGCGACGTCGACGACGACGGCTCGGGTACGTTCCGATGTCGATGGTGGATTCGTCGTCCGCGCCGGCGATCCGGTGCGCCGGAGTGGTGAAGCGCTTCGGATCCGTGGTCGCGCTCGACGGTCTCGACCTGGAGGTGCCGCGGGGACACGTCGTCGGCTTCCTCGGCCCCAACGGCGCGGGCAAGTCGACCACGATCCGCATCCTCATGGATCTGGCCCGGGCCGATCGGGGCGTGGTGGAGGTCCTGGGGGCCAGCCCGCGCGCCGGCGGCCCGGAGGTGAGGGATCGCATCGGCTACCTGCCCGGGGAGCTGCGCCTCGACGAGCGGCTCGACGTGGGCGACACCCTCGACCTGTGGGCACGGCTCCGACGGCACCGCGTGGACCGTCGCTACGTCGACTCCCTGTGCGAACGGCTGGGGCTCGACCGGACCCGGGAGACGAAGGGGCTCTCCAGTGGCAACCGGCGCAAGGTCGGATTGGTGGGCGCGTTGATGGCACGCCCCGAGCTGCTCGTGCTCGACGAGCCGACCAGCGGGGTCGATCCGCTCGTCCAGGCCGAGTTCGCCGACCTCGTGAGCGAAGCGGCCACCGAGGGCCGGACCGTCTTCCTGTCGTCGCACGTGCTGAGCGAGGTGCAGCACCTGGCCGACCACGTCATCGTGATCCGCTCGGGCCAGGTGGTCTCCTCCGGGTCCGTGGCGGACCTGCGACATCTCGCCCGCCAGCCGTTCCGGGTCCGGTTCGACGACACACCGCCGGTGCAGGAGCTGGCCGCAGCCCGGGGCGTCGCCGACGTGCACCTCCGTGGCAACGAGGTGAGCGGACTGGTGGAGGGGTCGCCCGATGCCCTGCTGGGCGTCCTGGCTCGCCACGCCGTCACCTCGCTGCTCATGCCCGAGCCCGACCTCGAGGACGCCTTCCTCCGGTTGTACGACGTCGGCTCCGCCGGATCGGAGCAAGCGTGACGAGCCCCGGTGTGGTCCTGGTGCGGACGGGCGCCAGGGCGTTGCGGCGATCCGCGACCTGGTGGGCCATCGGCATCGTCGCCTTCGCCGTCGTCAACATCGCCTTCTGGCCCAGCCTCGAGGGATCGGACTCGCTGCGGTCGTTGCAGAACGCGAGCGGCGACCTGCTCGAGGCGTTCGGCGCGCAGAACATCGCCACGCCCGCGGGCTATCTGGACGGCCAGATGTACGCGCTGATGCTGCCGTTGCTGCTGTCGGGCGCGGCGATCGCCATGGCCACCGCGCTGACCGCCGGCGACGAGGACGCCGGACGGCTCGAGCTGCTCCACGCCCTCCCGGTCGAGCGACGCACGATCTGGCTCGCCCGATTCGGATCCGTGCTGGGCGCCGTCGCGGTCGTGTCCGCCGTGGTCGCCGTCGTGACCGTGCTGGCCACGAAGGTCTGGTCGCTGGAGGTGAGCGCGGCACGGGTCGTCGCTGCCACCTTCGCGTGCGCCGCGCTCGCCGTCTTCCATGGTGCCGTCTGCTATCTCGTCGCCGGCCTCGGGCGCTCCCGGGCGGTCGCGGTCGGAACGGGGGTGCTGGTCCTGGTCGTCGGCTACGTCGTGAGCTTCGTGTTCCCGCTCTCGGAGGCGCTCGCCGGCGCCCAGAAGGCCTCGCCCTGGTACTGGGCCATCGGAGCGCAACCGATCAGCCATGGCATCGACCCGCTGCCGCTGGCGGGCCTCCTCGTCGTCTCGGCCGTGTTGGTCGCGGCCGGCACGCTGGCCCTCGAACGTCGCGACATCCGCTCGGCCTGACGTCCTCGGGTGCCGAACGGAGCGCTGGGACGTCGAGGCCGGGCGCGCCCTCAGTCGCCGTCGCCGTCGCCGTTCGTCCCACCCGCCGTGTCGTGCCACGTGGCCGTCGCCCCGGAGTGCCCGGTGCGGTAGATCTGCACCGTCGAGACGGCGCCGAGGAGCACCCCCACCGCGGCGATCCCGACCGCGATCGTGGCGGCTCCGGACCGGACGGCAGCTCGGGGCCGTTCGGCGACGGTCACGGTCGCCACACCGGCGGACCCACCCGTCGCCGGGACGACGCCATCCCCGCCGTCGTCATCGGCCGGCGGCTCGGCGCGTCGTCGCTGCACGACGTCCCAGACCACGACGGCGACCATGACGGCAGCGAAGAGGAAGACCCAGGGCCGCGCCTGCTCGGCGATGCTCGAGTGCCGCTCGATGAGCTCGGAGTGTCGGACCTGCTCCTCGAGCGCCTCGCCGGACTGCAGGGCGAGCTGGGTCGAGATCGCCGCCACGACCGCCAGCACGGCGGTGGGGATCTCGAACAAGCGTCGCCACGACGGTCGCAGGAGCATGAGGATCGCGCCGACCGTCGCGAGCGGGACGAGCACCACCGGGAGGTGGACGATGAGCGGATGGGCCGGCAGGCCGCCGATGTCGTTGATCTCCATCCTGGGGAGTCTGGGGACGCGTCACCCATCGCCGGTGCGGGGAAACGGTGAAGGATCGGTGAAGTCGGGCCGCTCGTGGCGGGTACGCGCTCACGCCCGAGGGAGCCGCACCTCGACCACCAGGCCGACCCCCTCGGATGGGGCCCGAAGCTGGATGGAGCCGCCGGCGACCCGGGTCAGCTCGGCGGCGATCGCCAGTCCGAGCCCGGTGCCACCCGCCTCGGCGTCCGCGGCGCGCCAGAACCGCTGCGTCGCCTTCGCCATGTCGTCGGCCTGCATCCCGGACCCGTGATCCCTGACGCGCAGGACCACCTCGCGGGTGTCAGCGCGGACCGACACCTCGATCGAGGTGCCGGGTGGCGCGACCTCCACTGCGTTGTCGAGGAGGTTGTCGAGGACCTGCTCGACCCCACCGCTCACCTCCACCGCCGGGGCGGGAGCGGGAGCGTCGATGACGATGGTCACGCCGCGCTCCTCCGCCAGCGCGTCCCATCTCGCCTGCGCGACACGCGCCGCCGACGCGACGTCGACCGTCGCCAGCGGGGCGCCTTCGGCGCGTGCCAGCGCGAGGAGGCCCTCGACGATGCCGATGAGACGATCGAGCTCGGCGCGGACGCCGTCGAGATCGCGGTGCAGCGCCTCCGGGTCGTCGCCGGCGTCGACTGCTGCCTCCATGGACTCGACCCTGAGCCGCAGGACGGTCAGCGGGGTCCGCAGCTGGTGCGACGCGTCGGACACGAAGGCCTGCTGCGCCCCGACGAGCATCTCCAGGCGCACGGCCATGTCGTCGAACGTCGCCGACAGGTGCCGGAGCTCGGGCGGACCACGGTCCACCGACGTCCGCCCGCTCAGGTCGCCGGAGGCGAGCCGCTGGGCCGCGGACTCCAGCTGCTCGACGGGCGCCACGGCCCAGCGGGCGATCACCCAGCCGAACGCCGCGGCGGCGCCGATCACCAGCAGGCTCAGCAGCGCCAGCCGGACCCAGTTGTTCTTGATCTGCTCACGCATGTCGGTCGTGGGGAAGCTGACGCGCACGACCCCGGTGACCACACCGTCGGACGAGATCGGCACCGCGGCGAACGCGAGCTCGCCGCCGAGCGTGGTGGACGTGCGGATCCCGGTCGCCTGCGACCCCCCGAGCGCGGCGGCGATCTCGGGACGGGTCGAGAAGTCACGGGCGGTACCGTCCTCGCCGGACGTGTCGACCAGGCTCATCCCGTCCGCGTCCGTGACCACGACCCGCCCACCGGTCTGCGTGGTGTAGCGGTCCACGGCCTGCGAGACGCCCTCCTGGTCGCCGCTCTCGACCCGTTCCTCGATCAGCCCGGCCATCACCCGGGCGTCGCGCTCGACGTCGGACAGCAGGCGGTCCTCGGCGCGCCCGGCGTAGGTGAGACCGAGCGGCACCTCGACGACGAGCAGCACGAACGCGGCGATCACGACCGACGCGAGCACCAACCGCCTGATCACTCGAAGGTCTCGCCCTCACCCACGTCCTGCACCACCATCTTGAACCCGACGCCCCGCACCGCCTGGATCCACTCCGGGTGACCGAGCTTCCGTCGCAGCGACGCGACGTGCACGTCGAGCGTCTTCGGAGAGCCGTACCAGTTCACGTCCCAGACCTCCTCGAGGATGCTGCGACGGGTGTGCACCGCGCCGGGGTCGGCGGCGAGGTGAGCCAGCAGGTCGAACTCCTTGGGTGTCAACTCCACGAGCCGGCCCTCGACCTGGACCTCGTGGGTCCGGAGATCGATGACGAGCGGGCCGAGGTCGAGGCGGGGCGGTCGTGGTTCCTCGACCCCACGGCGGGCGACCGCCCTGATGCGGGCGACGAGCTCGCGGAGACCGAACGGCTTCACCACGTAGTCGTCCGCGCCCGACTCGAGCAGCATGACCCGGTCGATCTCGTCGGAGCGAGCGCTGACCACGATGATCGGCACGTTCGAGACCTCCCGGAGACGCCGACACACCTCGGCGCCGTCCAGGTCGGGCAGTCCGAGGTCGAGCAGCACCATGTCGGCGTCGTCGGCGCAGCCGAGCGCAGCGGCCCCGTTGCGTGCGAGGACCCCCTCGCACCCGTTGCGCCGCAGACCGACCTCGATCGACTCGGCGATCGCGGGGTCGTCCTCGACCACCATGATCCTCACGCCGACACGGTCGCACACGCGACGCCGGCGCGAACCCGATTTCACCGAATGCTTACCGACGGCGAACCGTCCCCGAGGAACGCCGGCCATACGTTCGAGGCATGAGCCAACGACACACCGACCAGGACGGCGATCGATCGTCGTCACCAACCCGGGATCGTCGTCGGATCGGCGCCGCTGCGGCTGCGATCGTCGTGACCCTCGTCGCCGCGGCGGCCGCGGTCGCCGTCAACCTCGGTGCGACCGAGCCGACCGG
>JAEXGP010000226.1 GCA_023450775.1 Actinomycetes bacterium
CGCCGGCTCCATGCCGCGACCCGACGCGCGGCGGGCACCGGCACGTCCGACACCGGACGTCGCTCGCCCACGGTCGGGGAGCGCTCGGCTGACGGGTCGCCAGCTGCTGGTCCGGCCGCGCCGTCCCGGACGTCGACGTCCCGGACGTCGACGTCCACGATGCGCCACGCCGGCGGACGCTGCCGCAGCCACCGGGGCAGGAGGGTCGCCAGCCGCGTCCGGCCCGGGACCGGAGCCCGACGGCGACCGGCCGCCCACTCCTCGACCGGGCCGAAGATCACGACCAGTCCGCCGGTGACCGTCACGACGACGAGCAGCGACAGCGCCCACCGCAGCGGCCCGGGCGCCAGGTGCTCGTCGACCAGTCCGGCGGCCACCACCAGGCCGAAGCCGTGCCAGAGGTAGATCGTGAGCGTCCGGCGGACCACGGCGTCCACGGCGCGCCCGATGGCGCCGTCGACGGCGGCCAGCACCGGGCGGAGGGCCAGCAGCACCATCAGCCCGGCCCCGCCGACCAGCACGACCAGGACCGCCGATCGGTTGACCACCAGGTCCGTGGGTCCGTAGCGCGCCGCGGTCAGCACTGCGGCCACCGCGAACGCCGCACCCGCCACCACGCACGTCCGCACGTTGGGCACCCACCGGTCGCGCTGGGCGTAGAGCATGCCGGCCGCGACGAACGTGCCGTAGCTGATGGCATCGAGGACCGAGAGCGGCACGAGCGATCGGTCGGCGGCCTGCTCCGCCGCGTACACGCCGACAGTGGCCGCGGCGAACAGCAGCGGCGCGCCGAGACCGGCGCGCCGCACGAGCCAGCGGATCGCCGCAGCCCCGAGCACGAACCAGACGTAGGCGCGCACGTACCAGAGCGGGATCCACAGCCCCCGCAGCTCCTCGCTGCCCACGGGGTCGACGAGCGGGACGACCCAGCCGAAGAGCTCCGCCGGCGTCGGCCGCCACCCCATCACGACCATGACGGTCACGCTCACCGCGCCGTACACCCAGAACGGGATGAGCAGCCGCCGGGCGCGCTGGCGGACCGTCGCCCACCACCCGCGTCGCTCGAGGGAGCCGTCGAGCAGCGCGCCGGCGCCGAAGAACATCGCCGGCATCGCCGGGAACCACGTCAGCCACGCGGCCGACCACGTGTGCCAGAGGATCACCCGCGCCAGCGCCAGCGCGCGGAGCACGTCCAGGAACCGGTCGCGGCCGGACGGCCGGGGCGTCGAGGCCGCATCCGACGCACCGGGCGCACCGGGCGCGTCATCGACGACGCCGACGGCCTGACGGTCGTCGCCCGTCGCGACGTCGAGCTCGCCGCGCGCCGAGGTGTGGTCGTCGGTTCTCATGGTCGCAGAGGTGGTCGGAGCGGAGGCGCAGCCCAGCCCTGGCGCCGACCCCACGATGCTACGGGTACCGAACGACCCGTCGGTCGCGCAAGCCTCGCCCGCCGTCAGCAGGATCTGTGGGTGGATCCGGACAATCCTTGTCCGGGCGCGACCCCTCTATCCGGTTGCGGGGTCCGGTCAGAGGGAGCGGATGACGTCGACCATGAGGCTGCCCGCCTCGGTCGGGTTGGCGCCCACCTGGACGCCCGCACCGGTCAGCGCCTCCATCTTGGCGGCCGCCGTGCCCTTGCCACCCGAGACGATGGCGCCGGCGTGGCCCATCTTCTTGCCGGCCGGCGCGGTCTGCCCTGCGATGTAGGCCACGACGGGCTTCGACATCTTGGAGGCGATGAACTCGGCGGCCTCCTCCTCGGCCGACCCACCGATCTCACCGATCATCATCACGGCGGAGGTGTCGTCGTCGGCCTCGAAGCGCTCCAGGCAGTCGATGAAGCTCGTGCCCGGGACCGGGTCGCCGCCGATGCCGACGCAGGTGGTCACACCGATGTCCTGCAGCTTGAGCTCGTAGAGCGCCTGGTAGGTCAGCGTGCCGGAACGGCTCACGATGCCCACGTTCTTGGCGCCGGCCTCGGGCGACTTGGCGATGTGGCCGGCCGTGATGCCGATGTTGCACTTGCCGGGGCTGATGATGCCGGGGCAGTTCGGGCCGAGCAGCTGCACCGACGGGAAGTCCCGCTGCAGCTTGTTGAAGAACCAGGCCTCGTCCTGCATGGGCACGCCCTCGGTGATGCAGACGATGAACTCGACACCACCCTCGGCGGCCTCCAGCACGGCGTCCTTCACACCCGGTGCGGGGATGAAGATGCAACTGGCGTTGGCGCCGGTCTCGGCGACGGCGTCGGCGACCGAGGCGAAGATCGGGATGCCCTCGACGTCGGTGCCGGCCTTCTTGGGGTTCGTGCCGGCCACGACCTGCGTGCCGTAGTCCCGGTTCAGCAGGCCGTAGTAGCGGCCCTGGCTGCCGGTGAGGCCCTGGTAGACGACCTTGGTGTTCTCGTCGACGAAGATGCTCATGTCGGTGTCTCCTGTAGTCCTTCGCTGCTGCGCAGTGCTCTCGTCGCGATCAGGCTCGGGCCAGCTCGACGACCTTGGCGGCCGCTTCGAGCATCGTGGGCTGCATCTGCAGCTTCTCGGACAGGTGCGGCTGGAGGATCGCCCGACCCTCCTCGGCGTTGGTGCCGTCCAGGCGGATCACGATCGGCGAGTCGATGGTGACCCGACCCAGCGCCTCGACGATGCCGTTGGCCACCTCCTCACCACGGGTGATGCCACCGAAGATGTTGATGAAGATCGCCTTGACCTGCGGGTCGTTGTTGATGACCTCCAGGGCGCCGGCCATGACGTCCGCGTTGGCGCCGCCGCCGATGTCCAGGAAGTTGGCGGGCTTGCCACCGGACTGGTTGACCACGTCGAGCGTGCTCATGGCCAGACCGGCGCCGTTGGCGATGATGCCGACCGTGCCGTCCAGGCCGACGTACTGCAGGCCCTTGTCGTGGGCGGCCTGCTCGCGGACGTCGCGCACCTGGGTGGCCTCGTACTCGGCCCAGTCGTGGCGGTAGGCGGCGTTGCCGTCGAGCGTGACCTTGGCGTCGAGGGCGTGGACCTCGCCGGTGGGCTTGAGGATGAGCGGGTTGATCTCGGTGAGGTCCGCGTCGCCCTCGGTGTAGGCCCGGTAGAGCTTCTTGAGGATGTCGATCGCACCCTCGGTGGCCTTCTCGTTGAGCTTGGCGGCGGCGACCCACTCACGGGCGATCTCGTCGGTCAGCCCGTCGACGGGGTCGATCCAGACCTTGGCGATCGCATCGGGGTCGGACTCGGCGACGGCCTCGATCTCCACGCCGCCCTGGGCGGACAGCATGCCGAGGTGCTTCTTGGCCGAGCGGTCGAGCGTGAACGAGGCGTAGTACTCCTCGTCGATGTCGGAGGCGACCTCAACCCAGATCACCTTGACGATGTGGCCCTTGATGTCCAGGCCGAGGATGTTGGAGGCGTGCTCGCGCACCTCGTCGGCGTTGTTCGCGAGCTTCACGCCGCCGGCCTTGCCGCGGCCACCCACGTGCACCTGCGCCTTGATGACGACGGGGTAGCTGTCGAGCCGCTCGGCCACGGCCACGGCGTCGTCCACCGTCGTGACGGCCTCGCCGGCCGACACGGGGATGTCGAACGTGGCGAAGAACTGCTTCCCCTGGTACTCGAAGAGGTCCACCCTCTCACCTTCCTGTCGCGAACTGCTGATGGCGGTTCTGACGGGTCGTCAGGCGCGCCGGGCCCGACGAGGGAGCGTAGACCGCACTCCAAGAAGGTCCCTATTCCGAGCGCGGCGAAGCCGTCGGGGGTGCCTGCACCCCTGCCGGTCCGGGGCCCGCACCCTTCTCGGCGAGGCGACCCGTCCTTAGGGTGAGCCCATGGGAAGCGACGCCGGCGTCGGTACGGCGGGCAGGATGTGGGCCCACCGGGAGGTGCGGCGCCGTCCGCTCGCCCTCGTGTCCCTGGGCTTGCTCGCCGGCCTCGCCGCCGCGGTCGCCCTGGCCGCGATCGCAGGCGCCCGGCGCACCGACGACGCGTTCGCCCGCTTCCGGGACGAGACCGATGCCGCCGACGCGATCGTCTTCGCCAGCCAGGTGGACGTCATCGACCCGGACTGGGCGCCGGTGGCCGAGCTCCCGTACGTGCAGGCCGCAGGGGCGTTCGGGCTCCCTGCGGTCAGCATCGTCGAGGCGCCCGACGGCGTCGACGTGGCGAGCTCCGGCGTGTTCGACGTCGCGTTCGGCGACTGGCGCACCGAGGTCGACCGACCCCTGCTGGTCGCCGGACGTCGACCCGATCCGTCCGACCCGTACGAGGTGCTGACCACCCCGGATGCCCTGGACAAGGGCGTGGCGGTCGGCGACCGGCTCGTGCTGCAGCGGCCGTCGGACGCGCAGATCGCGGCGGGCGACCTCTGGTCCCCTCCCGAGGGCGAGCGCATCGAGGTCACGGTCGTCGGCGTCGGCAGCTCCCAGTTCGAGACCTCGATCATCCCCGACGACGGGTCGAGCGGCATCGGCATCATCGCCACCCCGGCATTCCACGAGCGGTACGGACGCGACATCACCTTCGTCAACAACCTGCTCGTGCGGTTCCGCCCCGGCGAGGCCGACGTCGCACGGCTCGAGCGCGACGTCCGGCGGATCCTGGACAAGCCCGAGATGCCGATCCTCGACGCCGTCGCCATGTCCAAGCGCGTCACCAACGGCACCGACCTGGAGACCCGCGGCCTGCTGCTGTTCGGACTGGCCGTCGCGCTCGCGGGGATCGTGCTCGTCGGCCAGGCGCTCACGCGGTCGGTCCGGGCCGGCTCCGACGATCTGACCGCACTCCGGGCCCTCGGCTTCGCCCGAGCGGACCAGGCGCGGACGCTGTCGCTCCCCCACCTCGTCCCGGTGGGGGTCGCGTTCGGGACCGCCGTCGTCGGCGCGATCGCGCTCTCGCCGCTGCTGCCGATCGGACTCGGTCGGGAGGTCGACCCCGACGTCGGCGTGCACGCCGACTGGCCGGTACTGCTGCTCGGCGCCGCCGGGATGGCCGCGCTGCTGCTCGTCACGATCGCGATCTCCGCGTGGCGGGAAGCGGGCCGCCACGGCGAACGGGCCGCCGGGCGCGACTCCCGGCTCGTGCGACTGCTCACGCGGGCCGGCGCGCCGGTGGTGTCGGTGCTCGGGGCGCAGATGGCGATCGAGCCGGGTCGGGGCCGACGGGCGCTGCCCACGCGTCCCGCACTCGCAGGCGCAGCCGTCGGCGTGCTCGGCATCATCGGCGCCTTCACGCTGTCCGCCGGCATCGACGACGCGATCGCGAACCCGGCCCGGATCGGATCGACGTGGGACGTGGAGGTGTCGTTCACCGACCCGTCGGGCCTGCCGCAGATGGACGAGGCGTTCGACGCCGTCGACGGCCGGGCCGACGTGGTCAGCACGGCACGCGTCGATCGAGCGCTCGTCGTGTTCGACCAGCTCACGCAGCCCACGTACGCGTTGACGCACCGCAAGGGCCTGCTGGACTTCACGCTGCTGGACGGCCGTGCGCCCGGTGCCGACGGCGAGGTCGCGCTCGCGCCCGCCACCGCCCGGGCCTACGGCGTGGACGTGGGCGACACGGTCGATGTCACGGTGGCCGGCGGCGAGCACGAAGGCGAGATGCGGCCGCTGCGCGTGGTGGGCATCGTCCTGCTGCCGACCACCCCGCACTCGAGCTACGACCAGGGCGCCCTGCTCACCTCCCAGCAGCTGCACGAGCTGTTCGACGTCGAACCCCTCACGTCCGCATCCGCCGCGCCGGTCGATGGCGGAGCCCCCGTCGAGGAGGTGTTCGACGAGGTGCCGCCGGTCGTGCCGTACCTGTACGCCGCGCTCGACGACGACGCCGACGCGCCGGCCGTCGCCGCCGAGATCGACGCCGAGGTGCAGCCCGGCCTCGGCGCCGCCCCGACCACGATCCCGAACGACCTGGTGAACCTCCGCAACGTGCGGATCCTGCCGGTGTTGTTCGGTGCCTTCACGATCCTGCTGGCGATCGGGACGCTCGCCCACGTGTCGGCCAGCGTGGTGAGGCGGCGGGCGACCGACCTGGCCGTGCTGCGCACGATCGGGCTGACGCCGCGGCAGACGCGCTTCACGCTGTCGTGGCAGGCGACCACCGTCGCCGTGGTCGGCATCGTCATCGGCCTGCCGCTGGGCATCCTGCTCGGGCGGGCGAGCTGGCGGTGGGTCGCGCAGTCGACCCCGATGCTGTACGTGGCCCCGCTCGGTCTGCTGGCCGTGCTGCTCGTCGTGCCCGTCGCGCTCGTCGTGGCCAACCTGCTCGCGCTGTGGCCGGGCCGGCAGGCCGCCCGGCTCAAGCCGGCCGAGGTGCTCCGGACCGAGTGACCCCGCCGGTCGGCGCGCTCAGCGTTCTGTTCCACCTTTCCGACGCTCCAACGTCGAAGAGGTGGAACAGAGTCGAAGCGGTGAAGCGGTCAGACGATGCCGGCGTCGCGCAGCTCGGCGAGGGCGTCGGCCTCCAGGCCGAGGAGGTCCGACAGCACCTCGTCGGTGTGCTCGCCCAGCTCGGGACCGACCCAGCGGACCTCGCCGGGCGTGTCGGACAGCTTGGGCACCACGTTCTGCATGGGGAAGTCGCCGAGCTGCGGGTGCGCCAGCGTGACGATCGCCTCGCGGGCCTTGAAGTGCGCGTCGGCCAGCATGTCGGGTGCCGTGTAGATCTTGCCGTTGGGCACGCCGTGCTCGTTGAGCAGGTCCTCGAGCTGCTGCGAGGTCATCGTCGCCGACCAGTCCGCGATCAGCTGGTCGAGCTCGGCCTGATGCGTGCCCCGGGCGTTGTGGGTGGCGAAGCGCTCGTCGTCGCCGAGCTCGGGACGGCCCATCGCCGTGGCCAGCCGGCGCCACACCGTGTCCTGGTTGCCGCTGATCAGGTGCTCGCCGTCGGCGGTCGGGTACGCGTTGGCCGGCGCGACGTTCGGCAGGATCGAGCCGGTGCGGGGCCGGATGTAGTTGCTCACCGTGTACTCGGGGATCAGCGACTCCATGACGCCGAGCACCGCCTCGTACAGCGCCGAGTCCACGATCTGGCCCCGGCCGGTCGCCTCCCGGGCGTGCAGCGCGACCAGGCAGCCGAGGCACGCGAACGTGGCGGCGAGCGTGTCGCCGATCGAGATGCCGGCGCGGGCGGGCGGTCGGTCGGGCTCGCCGATCACCGCGCGCAGCCCGCCCATGGCCTCGCCGATCGCGCCGTAGCCCGGGCGCGACGCGTACGGGCCCGTCTGGCCGTAGCCCGACACCCGCACGACGATCAGGCGCGGGTTGGCGGCCATCAGGTCCTCGGGAGCCATCGACCACTTCTCCAGGGTCCCCGGCCGGAAGTTCTCGACGAGGATGTCGGCCTCGGCGATCAGCTGGCGGGCGAGGTCCTGGCCCGCCTTCTCCCGCAGGTTGATGGTCACGGACCGCTTGCCGCGGGCGACCACGGGCCACCACAGCGACCGCCCGTCGGCCTTCTCCCGGCCCCACTCGCGCATGGGATCGCCCTGGCCGGGCGGCTCGAGCTTGATGACGTCGGCACCGAAGTCGGCGAGCAGCTGGCCGCAGAACGGGCCCGCCAGCAGCTGACCCATCTCCACGACCCGCAGGTCGGACAGTGCTCCGGGCATGGACGTCCTCTCGATCGGGTCCGGGGTTCCTCCGCCGCCCCGGGCTCGGCGACCAGACGGTACCGCCGCCGGGAACGGCGCCGGATGGGGCCCGGTCCGGCTCGGGATCCCGGCCCGGGATGGGCGGGCG
>JAEXGP010000233.1 GCA_023450775.1 Actinomycetes bacterium
CGGAGGTGGCGTGGCGGGGCCCGGCGCACGCCACGGCGCCCGTGCCCGAGCGCTCGTCGCCGGGTGCGGCCGAACCGTCGCCGGTCCCGCACGATGCGGCCACGGACATCGCCAGGAGGGCGGCGCACACGCTCCGGGCCGCGACCCGACTCCGTCGTCGCCGGGCGCGGTGCAGTGGGGCCGAAGGAGTCACCTGCAGATCATCGGATCTTCGGGCACCCTGTGACAAGTCAGAGAGGGATCCTGTCAAAGAAATCCCGCCAAGCTTGTGACTCGATGTTCGGTACTCCTAACCTCCCCGTCGATCCGCCGGGGGAAGGCGGGCACCGACCAGGAGGCATGCAGCATGAACACCACCACGACGACCCGCCGGTTCCGGCGCCCGGTGATGGCGGCGCTCGCCGTCGCCGTCGCGTTCACCGCTGCCGCGTGCGTCCCGCCGGCCGACCCCGGTCCCACCACCGGCGCCACCCTCACGACCCAGGACGCCACCACCGACGTCGCACCGGGCACCGTCATCACCGTCGAGGGCAAGGGCTACAACCCCGCCGCCAACATCGGCACCCGTCCGCCGCTGTGGAACGTGCCGGCGGGCGTGTACGTGATCTTCGCCTGCGTGACCGACCCCTGGCAGCCGTCGGCCGGCGGCGTCGGTGCGAACCGTCAGGTCATCCAGCAGTTCTGGGCCGTGCCCGGCGTGGAGCAGTTCAACACGATCGGCGGCGCCGGGGCCGGTGCGATCCTCATGGACGCCGAGGGGTCCTTCACCGCCGAGCTCACCCTGACCGACGCCCCGTGCGCCGGTCGCTACGCGGTGATCACCTACGCGGGCAGCGGCGCTGTCGCGAACCCCGGCGAGGAGCTCGAGATCCCGGTCACCTTCGCCCAGCCGGTCTGATCCCGGCGGTCCGGCGTCCGGGCCGCAACGCACAGATCGGCGACGGGTGGCCGCGCTCCACCCGTCGCCGATCAGATCCTGAGGGGTCGTCCCTCCTGCCCGGTGGCCGGGCGGGTCGGGCGACCCTTCCTCGTTCTCGGACGGTCCGATGGCGCTCCCGGCGGGAGCCGCCCGGCCCGTCATGTGTGTGGGCCCTGTCGGGGCCCGTCGTGTCAGAGCAGCGCCAGGGTGTACTCGCCGCTGCGGCGGTCGAATCCGATCTGGAGCCGGGGCTCGGAGACCACGGCTGCGCTCCGGGCCCGTCGCAGGGCCCTGGTGGTCGGGCCGCTGGGGGCCGGGCCGGTGGGGATCTGGTTCATGGGCTGCATGTGAAGGTCTACGGCCCGATCGGCGACCCTCTGAAGCGCGTCGGGACCCTCGCCCCAGACCAACGGGCCGTCCGGCCCAGCGGGTGGGCGAGCGGCCCATCCGGCCTGGGATTCGCTGTCGTGGTCCGGGATCCGGGGACCCTCGGCCGGGATCCGGGGCCGGATCGCCGGCTCAGAAGTCCACGCCGGACAGGTCCTGGTGCCAGCCCGCGGCGCGCTCGACGGCGTCGCTCCAGCGGTCGCGGTCGGTCGGGGCCCCCGGCTCGTGCTCGCGCGCGGGCTGCCACGCCGCGGCCACGTCGTCCCAGTCCGACCAGGTGCCCACCGCCAGCCCCGCCAGGAACCCGGCACCGAGCGCGGTCGCCTCGGTCACGGGCGAGACCTCGACCGGACGCTGGGTCGCGTCCGCGAGCATCTGGACGAACACCGGGTTGGTCGACATCCCGCCGTCGATGCGCAGCGTGTCCAGCGTGCAGCCGGTGTCGGCCTCGGCGGCCTCGACCAGATCGGCACCCCGTTCGGCGACGCCCTCCAGCACGGCCCGGGTCACGTGCGCCCGTCCCGAGCCACGGGTGAGGCCGAGGAGCGCACCGCGGGCGCCGTAGTCCCAGCGCGGCGTGCCGAGCCCGAGCAGTGCCGGCACGTAGACGACGCCGCCGGTGTCGGCGACCGACGCCGCGAGCTCGGCCGAGTCCTCGGGTCGGTCCAGGATGCCGAGGTCCTCGACGAGCCATTCCACGTTGGTGCCCGCCGAGAGCATGATCGCCTCGACGCCCCACACGGTCTCCTCGCCGCGCCGCCAGCACGCGATCGGGAAGGTGCCGGCCCCGCCGCGCGTGGCGAACGTCGGCCGGTCCGGGCCGAGGCAGACATCGAGCATCCCGCCGGTGCCGAACGTGATCTTGGCCGCACCCGGCCGCACGCCGCCCTGGCCGATGAGCGACGCCTGCTGGTCGCCCGCGATCCCGCACACGGGCGGGGCGCCGTCGAGCGCGGTGGCCTCTCCGACCACGCCGGACGAGTCGACGATGCGGGGCAGGATCGACGCCGGGATGCGCAGCCGCTCCATCACCGCCATGTCGTAGTGCGAGGCGTCCGGGCGCAGCAGCCCCCAGGTCCCGGCGTTGGTCAGGTCCGACACGTGGTGCGCGCCGCCGGTCAGCTGCCAGATGATCCAGGAGTCGGGCGACCCGAAGCACACGTCCCTGGAGCGGTCGGGGTCGACCTGGTCGAGGATGTTCGCCAGCTTGGTGGCGGACTGGTTGGGGGCCAGGCGGATGCCCTCGGCGCCGAGCACCAGGCAGTCGCCGACGGTGCGGAGGTCCTGCCAACCCTGCGCCGGGGCCAGCGGTTCGCCGGTGACCCGGTCCCAGACGATCGTGGTGGCCCGCTGGTTGGTCACTCCGACGGCGTCGACCGGCCCGTGGGCTGCGAGCGCGGCGCTGGCGCACTCCATCGCCGCCGCGGCGTAGGCGGCGGCGTCGAACTCGACCAGACCGGGGGCGGGGGAGTCGGGCAGCGTCGTCGCCCGGAACTCGTGCGTGACCGTGGCGTCGTCGTGCACCACGGCGGCGCGCACCGCGCTCGTCCCAAGGTCGATCACCAGGATGCTCACTCGTCCCCCTCGCTGAAGTGGGTCGGTCCGGCCGGTGCCCCTGCTCGCCGGGTCAGCCGCCGCCTTCGCCGCCACCGTAGCGACGCGCCATCCGGCCCGCGTACAGGGCGCCGAGCAGCCCGCACGTCGCCATCAGCAGAGCGAGGAACGGGTAGGCGATCCAGCTGATGTCGTCGCCGTTGGCCAGGCGTCGCACCACGCCGATCGCCTGCACGACCGCGTAGGCGGTCGCCGCGGCGCCGGCGGCCCAGGCGAGCGACGCCGAGGGCGACAGGCGCCGGACCGCCCAGCCGCCCGCCGCGGCGCCGAACATGATCAGCACCCAGAAGAGCAGGACCCAGGGCGAGCCCTCGTCGACGTCGCCGCCCGAGACCAGCACCTGGTTGAGCACCCCGACCGGCAGCGCCACCACCAGCGCCGTGATCGTCCCGCGCCAGTACGCCTGCGGCGGGGTCATCTCGGGCAGCGCTCGCATCTGCGGCTGCATCAGGCGGACCCCTCGCCCGCGCCGTCGCCGTCGTCGCCCGGCAGGCCGTGCTCGTCGCGGATCAGGTGCCGGGTGGCGGACCAGGCGGTGGTCTCGTAGATCACGAGGGCCCAGGTCACCACCTCGACCACGACCAGCGCCACCCACGCCGGCATCGACGTGGACAGCGGGACGAACGCGGCGAGCAGCACCGCGACGCCCAGCCGCTCGCGGTTGATCGTGCGGACGAAGCGCCACCGGAACAGCACGTGGCCGACCAGGTACATCGCGACGCCGCCGGCCAGGGCGGCGCCGATCTCGATGTGGAGCGGCTCGGTCACGTGGGCGATCACGGTCTTGAGCCCGAGCGCCACCAGCACGATGCCGGCCACGAGCACCAGGTGGAGGTACGAGTAGGCGTCGCGGGCCAGGGCGTTCTGGGCGCGGCCCGGCGGCAGGGCGGTGAGCCGGCGCTCGGTCGCCAGCGCGACGACGTCGAAGTGCAGCCACCAGAGGGCGGCGGCCAGGAACACGCCGAGCACTGCGACGCCGATGACCGGCGCGTCGATCGAGACGCTCTCCGCGCCCACGCCGATCGCCACGATCGACTCGCCCAGGGCGATGATGACGATCAGCCCGTACCGCTCGGCGAAGTGCCCCGGCACGAGCTTCCATCCTTCGATGCCGAACAGGAACGGACCGCCGAGGTCGAGGACGATCGCCAGCGCCCACAGCGCACCCTGGGCGGCGCCGTCCAGGAACGACGCGCCCACCAGCAGCGACGTGCCCACCGCCGTGCTCGCGGCCAGGCTCAGGACCGAGGCCCGCAGATCGGCGTCGTCGGGGCTGGCGAGCACGAACAGCACGATGTGGACCGTCCGCACCACGGCGTAGCCGATCGCGAACGTGAGGCCGAGGTCGCCGAAGGCCTCGGGCACGCTCAGCGACACGACGAGCATCGCCGCCATCGCGGCGAAGATCGAGAGCCGGGTGGCGTCCTGCTCGGGATCGATCACCGAGGTGAGCCAGGCGTAGCCGGACCACGCCCACCACAGGACCGCCAGCACCAGGAGCCCCCGGACGATGCCGGCCCACGTCGGTTGGGCCGCCATCAGCGCGGTGCACTGCGTGATCGCCAGGACGAAGACGAGGTCGAAGAAGAGCTCGAGCGGGAAGACCTGACCGCTCGAACGGCGGGTGACGTGGTGCCGGTGGTCGCCGCCCGCGGTGCTCACGGGCCGCAGACTACGAGCCGATCAGTCGATCGAGGTGGGTCTCGGGCAGCTCGGCGGCGTCGCGCTCGTGCTCGACCGACGCCCGGTACGCCGCGGCGGAGGCGGCGGCCTGCGCCGCGTCCCATCCGAGCTCGTCGGCGATCAGCTCGGCCACGGCGTCCGCTGCCGCCGCCGAGTCGTCGCGGCCCAGCAGCCGGGCGCGGGTCCGTCGCGACAGCACGTCGTCCACCGAGCGGGCCATCTCGTGTCGGACCGCGAAGACGGCCTCGGCCCGCAGGTACGGGAGGCCAGGGACCAGCGGCTCGCCGAGCGACGGGTCCGACTGGACGGCGGCCATGAGCACGCGGGCCTCGCCGCCGTAGCGGCCGGCGAGGTGATCGAGGTGCTCGGGCGCGACCGCGGGGTACACCTCGGCGGCGCGGTGGACCGTGTCGTGGCCGGCGGCGCCTCGCAGCGGCAGATCGGTGGTGGTGCTGCCGCCGTAACCGGCGAAGCCCGGCCGGCGCGCCAGCACGGACTCGATGACCTCGTCCACGGTGTCGGCCGCCATCTCCCGGTACGTGGTCAGCTTGCCGCCGGTGATCGTGACCACGCCGGAGTCGGAGACGGCGACCTTGTGGCGGCGCGACAGGTCGGCGGTGCGCCCGCTCGTGTGCCCGGAACCCGACGACTTCACGAGCGGCCGCAGGCCGGCCCACGTGCCGACGACGTCCGCCGTGGTGATCGGCTCGTTGCAGGCGCCGTTGATCGCGGAGAGCAGGTACGCCACGTCCTCGGCGGTGCACTGCGGGTCGTCGACCGGGCCGTCGTAGTCGGTGTCGGTGGTGCCGATGTAGGTCAGGTCGCCGTTGGGGATCACGAACACGGACCGCTTGTCGCCCGGCACGGGTACGACGGCGGCGATCCGGTTGCGCACCTTGTTCCACGGGACCGTGATGTGGATGCCCTTGGCCGGGCGGATCGAGTCGGGGTCGGTGCCCTCGTCGAGCGTCCGCACCTCGTCGGACCAGACCCCGGCCGCGTTCACCACCGAGCGGGTGCGGATGGTGAACGGCTCGCCGTCGGGCTCGCGGGTGCCGACCCCGGTCGGCACCACCTCGACGCCGTCGACCACGCCCCTTTCGTCCTTGCGGAGGCCGATCGCCCGCACGTGGTTGACGCAGGCGGCGCCGAACTCGAGCGCCGCGGTGCGCAGCACGGCCACGACCAGACGGGAGTCGTCCGCGGCGGCGTCGTAGTAGAGGTACGCGGAGACCAGCCGGTCCGACGGCAGCGTGGGCATGTACGCCATGGCCTCGTCGTGGGTCAGGCGCTCGTGGCGCTTGCCCACCCGCCAGCCGCCGGTCAGGTCGTAGCCCCACATGGCCGAGCCGAGCAGGCGGGAGATCTTGGCAGGGATCACACCGCCGTGGCCGAACATGGGGATGAGGAAGGGCAGCACCTTGACCAGGTGCGGGGCGTTGCGCAGCAGCCGCTGCCGCTCGGCGAGCGCCTGGTACACCAGCCCGACCTCGCCCTGCTGCAGGTACCGCAGCCCGCCGTGGATCAGCTTGGACGACTTCGACGACGTGCCCGAGGAGAAGTCGCCGGCGTCGATCACCGCCACGCGCATGCCCCGCGCCGCCGCGTCCAGCGCCACGCCGGCCCCGGTGATGCCGCCGCCGACGACGGTCAGGTCGAACTCCTCGTCCCGCAGCGCGGCGAGTGCGGACTCGCGCACGAACGGACGGGGAGTGGGAGCAGCCGGGAGCACGGCGACAGGTTACGGCGCGCCGGGGTGGGGACCGGTGGCCGGTCGTCGCGCGGTGACCGACGTGACACCTGACCGCGCCGGCCCGCAAGAACGTCCAGTCGTTCTTTGGACACCCGCGTCGGCAATGGGCAGAATCGCCCCGCATGGACCGCGGTTGGCTGAACGAGTCCGCCTGCAGGGGGCTCGATCCGGCGATCTTCTATCCGCTCACCGACGACGAGGCCGAGGAGGCCAAGGCGGTGTGTGCGGTGTGCCCGGTCCAGGAGGCCTGTCTGGAGCACGCGATCGGTCATCGTGAGCACAACGGCGTCTGGGGCGGGGCCACCGAGCGCGAGCGCCAGCGCATCATCCGCCGCCGCCGGCGACTCCGGGCCCTGAACGCGTCGGGTGCCGGGGTGGGCAGCGCCTCCAGCGAGACCGCCGGCGCGGTCAGCAGCTGAGCCAGGGACGGGTCGGGATCATGGGCGCCTTCGCCGCTGCCGGCGCGTGGCCCGGCGTGCTCGGCTCGCTCGCGGCCGGACAGGACCTGGCCTCGGACGTGGCGACCGGTGCGCTCGAGCGGATCCTGGCCGGCGAGGCGACCGACGCGCAGATCGCCGGGTTCCTGATCGGCCTGCGGGCCAAGGGCGAGTCGCCCGAGGAGGTCGCCGGACTGGTCGACGCCATGCTCGCCGCCGCCGCGCCGCTCGAGCTCGACGATCCGGCGGGCACGGTCGACATCGTCGGCACCGGCGGCTCCAAGGCCCTGGGTGGCCGGGCGTTCAACGTGTCGACGATGGCCTCGATCG
>JAEXGP010000252.1 GCA_023450775.1 Actinomycetes bacterium
CGGCGCCGTCGGTCGCTCGTTGAGCCCCTGCGGGCTCGTCACGCCGAGCACCATCGGGGCGACCTCCGGTCTCGTGGTCACCGAGAACCCGCTGATCGGCAGCGCGAAGTCCTTGATGTCGGCCAGGCCGTTGGTCGTCTGCGAGAACGACGGTCCCTGCGCCAGGGCGCGCAACGCCAGGTTGATGAGACGCGGATCGACCACGATGCCGAGCCCCGCCGCGGTGCCGGTCGTGTCGCGGTGGGACACGAGGAGGTCCTCGAGCCTGGTCGTCACCGTCGGCGAGAACACGTTCGGGAACCGGGCGAACAGCTGCGTGCCGATCGGTTGCACGTCGTTCGACGCCAGCGACGCGTCGGCGACCACCTCGACGCCGTTGCGGCCGATCAGGCTCTGGTCGCCGTTGCACCCGGGTGGCGCGCCCGACGCGCTGCACCAGGCGTTGTCGATGTTGCCGATGTGCGGCCGCAACATGGCGCCGCCGGTCGACGAGTTCCCGATGGAGATCGGGTCGATCGTCAGGTTGGGCAGGTACGTGTCGAGGTCCAGGCCCGACATCAGCTTGGTGATCGTGCCGCCCTCGCCGAGCGCGTCGTCGAGCGCGCCGTTGACGCCGTCCTCCACCGACCCCGGCGCCTTGCCGGCCACGATCAGGAAGCCGAGCACGCACGGCGTCAGCAGCCAGTCGTACCAGGGCATGTCCAGGTTCGTCTCCGGCTCGGTGCGCACCTTGAAGCGCGGGAGGATCCCGGTGCCGAAGCCCGCCGAGTCGGCCCAGATGTCGGCGGTCGACTCGAACTCGACGTCGAGCGTCAGCCCGAAGCAGGGCGTGCCGAGGAACTGCAGGCCGACGTCAGCGTGCCCCTCCCCGCTGATGATCGCCTCGAGCGCGCCCACCGCGCCGAGCGGCTCGTCGGCCACGTCGGGGAAGGAGGTGTGCGGGTCGACGAACCGCAGGTCGACGTCGGCCTCGGGCCGGACGGCGTTGCTGCCCCAGACGGTGATCGCGTAGTAGTTCGACAGCACGCCGTCGAGCTGGTCCGACAGCGCGCCCACCACCTTCGACTCGAGCATCCCGGCGACCGCCGCCTCGACGTCGTCGGCCGGGAGGCCGTTGGTGTCGGTCACGGCGTTCGGGTTCCCGTTGCCCGGGTCGGGCGAGATCGTCGCGAACGCACCGACCGAGTGCGCGATGGCGCCACTCCGGGTCACCGGGTCCTGGCCGATGTGCACCGTCGACCGATCGGCGCCGGCGAAGAACTGCGGACCCGACTGCGTCAGCAGCGGCTCGAACGCCTCACCGCCGAGCCGGAAATACCAGTCGTTCTCGATGACCTCGGCGATCAGCTGGAAGCCCGGCTCGGTCGGTGGGATCGGGATCCAACCGTCGAAGTACCCCCGGTTCGAACCCCGGCCATCGTCGGCATAGCAGTAGATGTTGCCCTCGACCGGGAACACCTGCTGCTCGTCGGCGGCGGTCCCGCCGACCGGGCGCAGGTGGAAGATCGGGTACAGCGCCCGCACGGGGAAGCCCTTGTTCACGTCCTGCACGTCGAGCTGGACCCGCATCTGCCAGGACGATCGCGAACCTCGGAACTCCACCCCGCTCGTGCCGTTGATCGTGTTCTCGCCGACGGGTCCGAGGGTGCCGTTCGAGAACTTGGCGAACACGTCGTGCTCGGGCGTGATCAGCTGGTCGGGTACCAGCCCGTCCGGCGCGGCCAGGGTGCCGGTGCCGCCGGGGGCGCTGCAGGCGCCGGACGTCGACTCGTACGGCACGGACACGCCGGTCGTCGGCGGGGCCGGGCTGCGCGTGGCGTGCAGGTCCGGGTCGTCCGAGAGCTCCTCGGGGAAGGCCGCCACCGCGTCCAGCACGCCGCCGGCGAACTTCTCCTTCGCCTGCTGGAAACCGCCGCGTGTGGTGGCCGCAGCCTTGCGGAGCTCGTCCGTCAGACGGTCCCGACCCTCGGTGGTGCGGAGGTCGGCGACGATCCGCCGGACCTCGTCGCGGTTCTCGGCAGGGATCGACTCGAGGATCGTCGGGTCGGCGAGCGCCGCCTCGGCGTCCGGCAGGATCTCCTCGAGCTTCGTCTCGACCTGCTCGTCGGTCATGTTGACGATGTTCGTGGGATCCGCAGGCGGCTCAGGCGGTGCACAACTCGCGAGACCGAAGGCTGCGAGCGCGACACCGACGAGACCTGCGACCGCTCGTCGCGCGGGTACGAGGCGCATGGTGGCTTCCCCCCTTCCCATGGATCCCAAGAGGGATTGCTCGGAAGCTACCGGAGGTCGATGCGCCGACGTCGAGGATCCTGCGCTTCACACGGACGGCTCGCCCTACCATCCGGGCCACAACCGTCGAGCCGGGGGGGCCACATGGGACGGATCCGAAGGTGCTGGGTCGCGATGGCGGCCGTCGGGGCGACGCTCGCCGTGGTCAGCGGGTGCACGGCACCGCCGGTCACGCCCGAGCAGCAGGTCGACCAAATCGTGCAGTTCGTGGAGGCGGCGCGAGGCCACGAGTTCGTCACGCCGCCCGTCGTAGAGTTCCTCTCCGAGGCGGACTTCCGCGCCGAGGTCCTCGCCTCGCTCGACGCCGCCAAGCCCGGCGTCGACGCCGACGAGGTCGCCTTCACCGCGCTCGGGTGGATCCAGCCGGGCGTGTCGCTGTGGGAGCAGTACCAGATCGCCTTCGGCGGGGGAGTGGTCGGCTTCTACGACCCGATCACCGAGGAGCTCAAGGTGCGCGGCACCGAGCTCACGCCCTACCGCCGCGAGGTCATCGCCCACGAGCTGACCCACGCCCTCGACGACCAGCTCTTCGACCTGTCCGACATCGACTCCGACGGTCTCATCGACGAGGGCTACCTCGCCGCGCTCGTCGCGATCGAGGGCAGCGCGTCCGAGGTGCAGCGGAAGTACTTCGACTAGATGTCCGACGTCGAGCGGTTCCAGGACCTGGCCGAGCAGTTGCAGCTCGGGTCGGACCCGGCGCTGCTGCAGGTGCCGATCACGCTCCTGACCCTCACGAGCGCGCCGTACCTCCGGGGCGCGGTGTTCCAGGACGAGCTCATCGCCTCGCTCGGCAACCCGGCCGGTCCGGACCTGTCGCTGACCCGCTACCCGGCCACCACCGAGCAGGCCTTCGACACCACCCGCTTCCTGGCCGACGAGCCGGCGGTCGCCGTGGCCGCCCCGCCCGCCGACGCCAGCGTCGTGCGGTCGGGACCGTTCGGGCAGTTCATGCTCACGCTGCTCCTACGAGAGGGGTTGGCGCTCGACGCCGTCGACCCGGCCACGGTTGGCTGGGCCGGCGACGCCTACGTCACCTGGAGCGACGGCTCCACCGACTGCCTTCGGCTCGACACGAAGATGGACACCGCCGAGCAAGCCACCGCGCTCGCCGGTGCACTCACCACCTGGTCGGGCCGGCACCCCGGTGCCGTCATCGAGGCGACGGCACCGGACACCGTGCGCCTCACCTCCTGCGCCGGCTGATCCGGGCAGATCGGCGGACTGACGGCACTGTCACAGGCCGCACCGCGGCCAGCGCATCGTGGTCGATCGGATCGATCCCCGACACATCCGCAACGGGCTCATGGCGGCGTGGTTCGACTACCACCACT
>JAEXGP010000316.1 GCA_023450775.1 Actinomycetes bacterium
GCCTCGGTCCCGGGTCCGGTCTCCGCGCCGTCGCGGTCGATGCGCACCGTGCACCACACGGCCAGCGACAGCAGCAGGAACGACGGCGTGTGCTGCCACAGCGCCCGGCTGGCGGTCGACCATGCCGAGGTGCCGAGCGCGACCACCAGGGCCGAGGCGTTCGCGAGCAGCCGGCGACGGGCGGTCGATCCCGTCAGCACCGCGAGGGCCACCGCCCGCAGCACGAGCACCGCGCCGAGCGTGACCAGCGCGGCCGTCGCGGTGTGCCACAGCGTGAAGTCGCCGTCGCCGATGAGCTCGCCGCTGTCGCGGCCGCCGGTGACCGCGCCCGCCACGTCAGCCACCACGACCGCCGGCACCGCCATGACGGCCGAGGTCCACGGGAAGTAGTCGCGGACCTCCACGTCGGGGTCGTCGACCGCGGCGACGAGCTCGGCCCACCCGGGCCCTCCGACCCGCTCGACCACGAACCCCGGGTCCAGCGAGCCGTCGCTCAGCACCACGGGGTGGCCCACCAACCGCTCGGCGCCGAAGGAGTCGATCGCCACGCTCCGGTCGTGGACCAGCGCGTGCGCGGTCATCGGCACGAACGCCGGGTCGTGCTCGGTGGCGTCACGCACCGGGCTCAGCAGGTAGACCGCCAGCACCACGACCGCGAGGAGCCACCACGAGCCGAGGATCCGGGCCGCACCGGAGGGGTGGTCGGTCACGGCGGGAGTCTCACACACGGCGTGTGGGGTTCCGGTGCTCCCACCGGCGAGCCGGACGCCCGGATCAGGCCGGCGTGGCGACGAGCCCGCTGCGTGCGGCGGTCGGGATGGCCGCGCCGACGCGCTCGCCGTCGATCACCGCCGCGTGGGCACGGCGCGGGGCGAGCGCATCGCCCGCGCGCTCGACGTCCACGCCGCGTCGCTGCAGCTCGGGCGACGACCGCAGCTCGTGGTACAGCGCCTCGGCCGGCGCGGCAGGGACGGCGAGCACCAGCCAGTCCGGCTCGCGGGTCTGCATGGTCCCGGTCGGGTGGTGCTGCAACGTGACCTCGTGGCCCTCCACACCCATGGGGACCAGCTCGGTGGACTGGACGATGCCCTTGGCGCCCGCCCGGATCCACCAGTTCTCCAGGTCGAGCGTGATGCCCAGGTCCTGACCCACGACCATGCCGGGGCTGATGACCTCGACGGAGCACCCGCGGTCGGCGAGCACCTCTGCCACCGACGTGGCGTGGTGGAAGCCCAGCTCGTCGAGCACGACCACGTCGCCGCTCGGGTGCGCGTCGCCGGTGAGCACGTCACGCACGTCGACGATCCACTCGGCGTCCGCGGGCGCCCACCACGGGCGGGCCGCGACCGCGCCGGTGGCGACCACCACCGTCTCGGGCCGGCGGCGCACGACCTCGTCGACCGTGGCCTCGACGCCGTACTCGATCTCGACGCCGAGCCGGCCGCACTCGTGGAGCTGGTTGCGGACCAGGTCGCCGAACTCGGCTCGGTTGGGCACCGACGCGGCCAGGCGGACCTGGCCGCCCGCGGCGCGGTCCCGTTCGAGCACGGTCACGTGGTGACCGTTTCGGGCCGCCGCGATGGCCGCCTGCAGGCCGGCGGGCCCGGCTCCGATGACCAGCACGCGACGACCGACCTGGACCGGCCGTGCCTGGCCCACGCCCAGCGACTCGCGACCGGTGCGCGGGTTCTCGATGCAGCCCAGCCATCGGTTCAGGCCCATGCGACCGACGCACTCCTGGTTGCAGCTGAGGCAGAGGCGGGTGTCGTCGGTGAAGCCGGCCCGAGCCTTGGCCACGAAGTCCGCGTCGGCGATCTGACCGCGGACGACGCCCACGAGGTCGCACTGCCCCTCGGCGAGCGCACGCTCGGCCTGGAGCGGGTCCTTGAAGCGGCCGACGCCGACGATCGGCAGGTCGACGGCCTCGCGCAGCGCGCTCGGGATGAACATCGCGTAGCCCGGCGGGATGTGCATGGACGCCTCGATCATGAACAGCGACGCCGTGGCCACGCCGATCGAGGTGTTGATGTAGTCGACGTGCCCCGTGGCCTCGACCATGCGCGCCACCGCGACGGCGTCGTCGATGGTCGTGCCGCCCTCGATCAGCTCGTCACCGCAGATGCGGACGCCGAGCGCCAGGTCCGAGCCGATCGCGGCGCGCACCGCGGCGACGATCTCGACCAGGATCCGGGCCCGGTTCTCGAGCGAACCGCCGTACTCGTCGGTCCGGCGGTTGGTCGCGGGCGACAGGAAGCCGCGCACGATCGAGCTGTGCGAGCACTGGAGCTCGATGCCGTCGAAGCCGCCCTCGGCGCAGTGCTCGGCCACCCTGGCGTAGGACGCCACGATCTCCGCGATCTCGGCGTGGTCGACGGCCTTGGGGACCTCCCGGAACAGCGGGTCGGCGACCGGCGACGGCGCCCACACCGGCAGGCGCGAGTACATCGAGCTCGCCTGGCCGCCGTTGTGGTTGATCTGGGCGAAGATCGGCGTCCGGTGCCGGTGCACCGCCTCGGTGATGCGCCGGTAGCCGGGGATCACGTCCCGGTGGAAGCCGTGGATCAGCTTCTCGTAGGGCCAGTCCGTGGGGTGGGTCGAGTGCTCCTCGGTGATGATGAGCCCGGCACCGCCGGCCGCCCGTTCGGCGTAGTACGCCGCGTGCTGCTCCGTGGGCAGCCCGTCGAGCGCGTAGTTCGTCAGGTGCGCGGAGAAGACGATGCGGTTGCGGACCGTGACCGGCCCCAGTTGCAGGGGCGTCCAGAGGAGCTGCTCCGCCATGGGCGCAGGCTAGGCAGGGCGCGCGCCGAAGCGGAACTCGCGTGGCGCGGTGCCCTGCGGTCGGGTTCAGGCCGTGGCGGAGTGCCGGCGTCCGAGGACGACGGCGGTGACCACACCGGCGACCGCTGATGCGGCGGCGGTGGAGGCACCGGCGACGGCGGCGATGCGGCCCCAGAGCAGGTGGCCGGGACCGCCGTCGGGCAGGTCGGTGACGTGGCGCTCCTCGTCGACGTACACGTCGCCGACGGGTTCGAGACCGAAGCCCACGAGACGACCGTTGCGCACGTGACCGAAGAGCCCGCCGGGCAGGGCCACCGCCACGTCGTCGTGGGTGCGGAAGGCGCTGTTCGCCGACTTGGCGAGCTCGAGCGCCTGGTTGATCGTGTTCTCCAGGAGGGCCTTCGTGGTCTCGATCATCTCTCGTTCTCCCTAGATGGAGCTCGCAGCTCCCCCGGCTGCGTCCGCCGTGGTCCAGGGTACCGTCCGGGACCTCCTGCGCAACGGGCAGAAGGTCCCGGACGGCAGACCCGGAACGGCGTCGGATCAGAGCTTGGCGACGGCGTCGTCCCACGCCTTCTTGACGTCGGCCCAGGCCTGCTTCGCGTCGTCACCGATCTGGTCGCCGCCGGCCTTGAGATCCGCGTCGAAGGCGTCGACGTCGGACTTCAGGTCGTCCCACGTGCCGGTGGCGTCGTTCTTGGCGTCGGTGCGCATCTGCTCGATGCCGGCCTTGAGGTCGGGGCTCAGGTTGTCCCAGCCGGTCTTGATGTCCGACGGCAGGTCCTCGGCGCCCTGGTCGAACGAGTCGACGAAGCCCTTGAGGTCGTCCCACTCGTTCGTGGCGTCGTCCTTGACGTCGTCGGCGACGGTGTCGGTGCCGGCCTTGGCGTCATCGACGATCGACTCCGCCGTCTTCTTGGCGTCGTCCGCGGCGTCGTCGGCCGACGAGCACGCGCCCGCGAACAGCGCGGCGGACGCGACGGCCAGCAGGCCGAGGGTGCGCAGGGGGTGGGTCTTCATGTTGGGAGGATCTCCTGTTCCAGGCCGCGGCGCGGCATCCCCTCTGCATCGGCCGGTGGAGGCCGGACCTGAGCGACGTTCGGGGTTGAACTCGCTGCACCCGGGGGCGGGCGCTGGTCCCTCGACGCGTCGGACTTCCTTGACATGTCGGAGATTTCCGACATGATGGGGAGCCATGCCCGGCGACACCACCACCGACGTGTTCTCGGCCCTCGCCAGCCCGGTGCGACGACGGATCCTCGTGCTGCTCACCGACGGGCCGCGCAACGCCGGTGCGATCGCGGCGGAGTTCGAGCTGAGCCGCCCCGCGGTGTCCGAGCACCTCGCCGTGCTCCGGCGCGCCCACCTCGTCGGAGAGCAGGTCCACGGCCGGGAGCGCCACTACGAGCTCGCCGCCGGTCCGCTGGCCGAGCTCGACGAGTGGCTCCGGCCGTTCGAGCGCTACTGGCGCAGGACGCTCCGGGACCTGAAGGACCACGTCGAGACGTCGACCGCACCCCATCCACCGCGCACAGGCCCATCACGTCCAGGAGCAGACCGATGACCACCTTCCCGAACGCCATCGAGCTCGACCAGTTCATCGCCCGGCCGCCGGGCGCGGTGTGGCGTGCGCTCACGACGCCCGACGGGCTCGCCGCGTGGTGGGCGCCGGGCGACGTCGCGGCGATCGTCGGACACCGCTACGTGATGGAGATGCCGGGCTGGGGCGGCGTGCAGTGCGAGGTGATCGAGGTCGACGAGCCGTCGAGGTTCGTCCACACCCTCGGCGACTGGACGATCACCTGGACGCTGGCCGCCGAGAGCGACGGCACCCGAGTGCTCATGGTGCACTCCGGCTTCGACCCCGACCGTCCCCAGGACCGGTTCGCGTTCGACAACATGGGCCCGGGTTGGCGGGACCACGTGCTGCCGGCGCTGGCTGCGGCGGTCGAGGCGACCCCCGCCGACCTGCCCTGATCCGACCTGCCCTGATCCGACCTGCCCTGACCTGGTCTGTCCTGGGCCCGGGCTGCCCGGAGCTGACGGCTCAGTCCAGCTCGAGCGCGGCCCGGCGTCCCTCGAGGACGGCCTCGTGGACCGTCCGCGGCGCCACGCAGTCGCCCGCCAGCACGACCCTCGTGGGGATCGAGCGGTGGAGCTCGGCGTACAGCGCGTCGTCGGGCAGGCGGTGACCGGCGTCGACGACCGACGCCACGACCACCTCGGTGACCGACGAGTCGAATCGGTGCTCCAACGTCGCGCCCTTGGGCCCCACCGACCGCAGGACCGAACGACGGTGGGCCACCACGCCGGCCTGCGCGAGCCGGGCGTTCGCGGGGGCCAGGTCGCCGGCGCGGGCCAGCTCGTTGCCCAGGATCTGGTCCGGCGTGGCGACGTGCACCTCGCGACCGGCCGCGGCCAGCAGCTCGGCCACGCCGATGCCGATCGGCCCGCCGATCGGGTCCCACACCAGCACGCCGCCCTCGGGCACGACCGCAGGGTCGCGCAGCACCTCGGTGGGCGTGAGCACGGGGACCGCGGGGCCGTCCTCGCCGTCGAGCACCTCGAAGGTGCGCTCCCCCGGTCGACCGCCGGTCGCCACCACGACGTGATCCGGGGTGTGGTCCTGACCGGTGAGCGCCTCGACGTCCGGCTCGACGCCGGTCCGCACGGTGACGCCCAGCCGCGCGCACTCCGAATCGAGCCAGTCGGCGAACAGCGCGAAGCGGTCCCGACCCGGCAGCAGCGCCGTGGTCCGGGCCGCGCCGCCCGTGCGCTCGGCGCGCTCCACCACC
>JAEXGP010000320.1 GCA_023450775.1 Actinomycetes bacterium
GGCCGGCGGTGCCCAGGCCGGCGGTGCCCAGACGGGCGTCGCCGCTGCCGATCGCTGGGAGGTCGTGTCGAGCAGCGGGGACGGCCCGCCGCTCCGACCCGGCGACGGTGCGGTGCGCACGGTGTCGGACGACGGCGACTGGGTGCTGGTGCTGCGCGGCGACCTGGATGCGGGCGGCGTCGAGCTGCTCGAGACGCTGGTCGACCAGGTGGGTGTCGCCGTGGACGCGATGCGTCTCCGGGAGGACGCTGCGGCCGCCGAGGCGTTGCTGCGCGCCGAGGAGCTGCGCACGGGCATCCTCCAGGCGGTGTCGCACGACCTGCGCACCCCGCTCGCCGGCATCAAGGCGTCGGTCACCTCGCTGCTGTCGCCCGACATGACGTTCGGACCCGAGGACACGCGGGAGTTCCTGACGTTGATCGACCACGAGGTCGACCGTCTGGACCGCGTGGTGGGCAACCTGCTCGACATGAGTCGTCTGCAGTCGGGCGGCCTGCGCGTGCTGCGGCTGCCGACCCCGGTGGAGGACGTGCTCGGCGCCGCGGTCGCGGGTGTGGACGATCCCGCCGGCCACCGGGTCGAGCTGCGGGTGCCGCCTGACCTGCCGCTCGTCGACGTGGACCCGGCGCTGACCGAGCGGGCCGTCGCCAACGTGGTCGCCAACGCGCTGGCCGTGCAACCCGAGGGCGAGCCGGTCGTCGTCGACGCCGCGGTGGTGGGCGACCGGGTCCACGTGCGCGTGGTCGACCGCGGCCCCGGCATCCGTCCCGCGGACCGTGCCCGCGTGCGGGCACCGTTCCAACGCCTCGGGGACCGGTCCAACCAGGCGGGGGTGGGGCTCGGGCTCGCCATCGCCCACGGGTTCACCGTCACCGTCGGCGGCCGGTTGGAGCTCGAGGACACACCCGGCGGCGGGCTGACCGTGGTGTTCGAGCTGCCGATCGCCGTGCTCGCCGACGAGCAGCGCGTCGAGCGTGCCGCACCCGTCGCGCCCGGCGACGAGTTGGCACCGACCCCGCTGGTCGTGACCGACCGAGGCACTCCATGAGCAGGGTCCTGGTCGTCGACGACGAGCCGCAGATCCGCAAGGCGCTGTCGGTGACGCTGCGCGCGAGCGGCTACGACGTCGACGTCGTCGGCACCGGCGAGGAGGCGCTGACCCGCGTCGCCGGTTCGCACCCCGATGCGGTGATCCTGGACCTCGGCCTGCCTGGCATCGACGGCATCGACGTGATCGAGGGGCTGCGGGGCTGGACCGACGTGCCGATCGTGGTGCTGTCGGTCCGCGGCGAGGAGTCCGACAAGATCGCCGCGCTCGATGCCGGCGCCGACGACTACGTGACCAAGCCGTTCGGCATGGGCGAGCTGCTGGCCCGGCTCCGGGTGGTGCTGCGACGCCAGCAGCCCGACACGTCGGTCGCCTCGGTGGTCACGCGCGACTTCACGATCGACCTCGCCGCTCGGCGCGTGACCCTGCAACGCGACGGAACGGAGGAGGAGGTGCGGCTGACGCCGATCGAGTGGGGGCTCGCCGAGCGGCTGGTCACCAACCCCGGACGGCTGCTCACCCAGCGCCAGCTGCTCACCGAGATCTGGGGTCCCGGGGTGAGCGACCAGACGCAGTACCTGCGCGTCCACATGTCGAACCTGCGCCACAAGCTCGAACCCGACCCGTCGCGACCTCGCTACTTCCACACGGAATCGGGCATGGGCTACCGCTTCGAGCCGACGCCGATCAGCACCGCACCCTGATCGACGCCGCCTGGGAGCTCGCTAGTGGGGGAGCGGGTTGCGCTCGGAGGTGCGGTTGAGCGCCTCGGCGACGAGCTTCTCGAGCGGGAGCGATCGGCCGAGCCGCCACGCCCGCTCGAGCTCGTCGGGGTCCATGGCGGCACGGAGGCGCTCGACGCTCTCGTCGTGGAGCGGCTGCAGGAACGGGAGGATGGCCAGGCCCGTCGCCTCGCGCTGCAGCTCGGCGGCGCCGTGCAGCAGCGCCGACCACTCCGGTTCGCCGTGCGCGCTGGCCAGGTTGGCGAGCAGCTGGATGCTCTCGCCCAGGCCGCGTGCGTCCCGGATGGACCACCGCAGCTCCAGGCTCTCGGTGATCGGGCCCACGGCGGCGCGGGTGTCGCCCTCCATGATCGAGACGATGCCGACGCTGAACTGCGCCCACGCGATGCCCCACGGCTGCAGCATGAGGCGCGTCAGGTCGAGCGACCTCTGCAGCTCGGTGCGCATGGCGACCAGGTCGCCCTCCAGGAAGCGGGCGTAGGCGAGGCCGAAGTGGGCCAGCCCGCGCAGGAAGATCGCGTCGAGTCGCGTGGCGATCTCCAGGCTCTCGCCGAACAGCTCGGCGGTGCGCTCGGCGTTCCCCAGGCTGAACACGACGTTGCCGAGCTCGGCGGCCGTCCAGCCCACCTCCAGCTCGGTGCCGTGCTCCCGCACGAGTTGGAGGCCTTCCTCCATCAGCTCCTCCGCCCGCTCGAAGTCGCCCTGCAGCGCGACGACCCATCCGAACGAGCTGAGCGCCCGGCCGCGGACCGCGGAGCGCACGTCGGGGACCAGTGCGAGCAGCTCGGTGAGCCGGCGCTCGCCCTCCCGGTACTGGCCGCCGACGTCCCAGTAGGGCCACATGGCCGCGGCGATCCTGCACCCGAGGAGTGGATCGCCCGCGCCGGCGGCGTGGTCCATCGCGGTCCGCAGGTTGTCGTGCTCCGAGTCGAGCAGCGCGAGCCAGTCGGGCATCTCGCTGGTCCAGAACCCGTGCCATGCCTGCTCGGCCAGGGCGACGTGGAACTCCAGGTGGCGGTCCCACGTGGCCTCGGCCTCGCCCGCCTTGACGAGCTGCTCGACCGCGTACTCGCGGATGGTCTCGAGCACCGTGAAGCGCACGCGGTCCGAGGTGGCGCCGTCGGCGTCGACCGACGACACCACCAGCGACCGGTCGACCAGGCTCTCGATGATGTCGAGCACCCGGAGCGGGTCGACGTCGTCGCCCGAGCAGACGTGCTCCGCCGCGTCGATGCCGGCGCCGCCGGCGAACACGCCGAGGCGGCGGAAGACGGCCTTCTCGTCGGGCTCGAGGTGGTCGTGGCTCCACGCGATCGTGGAGCGCATGGTCCGGTGCCGCTCGGGCAGATCGGGCGACGAACCGGCCAGCGAGTCGAGCCGGTGCTCGAGCCGGGCCAGCAGGTCCGCCGGCTGCTGCACGCGCATTCGGGCGGCTGCCAGCTCGAGCGCCAGCGGCAGGCCGTCGAGCCGCCGGACGATCTCGGCGATGATCGCCACGTTGGCCTCGTCGAGCCGGAACCGCGGACGCACCCTCCGCACCCGTTCCACGAGAAGGTCGACCGCCGGCGACGCCGCTACCGCGTCGAGCGTGGCCTGCTCGTCGGCGTCCGGTACGGCGAGGGGCAGCAGCGGGAACTCCTGCTCCCAGCGCAGGCGCAGCGCCTGACGGCTGGTCACCAGCATCCGCACCGCATCCGTCGCGGCGAGCACGTCGGCCAGGTCGTTGGCCGCCGCGACCACGTGCTCGAAGTTGTCGATGACGAGCAGCACCTGCTCGCCGTGGAGCACGGTGGCGATGGCGTCGACCAGCGAGCGGTCACCGGCCTCCTTGATGCCGACGCTCGCGGCGATCGTCGGCAGCACCAGCCCGGGATCGCGCAGGCCGGTGAGGTCGACCCACACGACCCGCTGGTCGCCCCGTTCCCGGCACCGGCGAGCCACCTCGATCGCCAGCCGGGTCTTCCCGCTGCCGCCGGAACCGGTGATCGTCACCAGTCGGGCCTCGCTGTCGCAGACCAGCTCGTCGAGCGTGGCCAGCTCGAGGTCGCGGCCGATGATCGCGGAGGGCGGCTGCGGGAGGCTGGGGTCCTTGGTCGACTCGGTCTGCTCCGCCCCGGCGTTGCGGCTGACCGACGTCTCGAACACCTCGCTGAGCATCACCGCCAGGTCGGTCTCGACGAGCTCGCGCAGCTCCTCGGGAGTGGAGAACGAGCGGTACGAGGTGGAGCCGTCGTCGCGGATCCGGTCGAGCAGCTCCACCAGTCGCTCGTCGCGGTGGTCCGAGTCCTTGATGTAGACGAGCTTCGGGTGGTCCTTGGCCAGCACCCACTCGTGCTCCAGACCGGAGATGTCCATGTCGGGCGCCACCCAGCCGTAGCGCTCCCAGTAGAGGCCCAGGAACACGTGGGACTGGTCCAGGTACGCCTGGTAGAGGTCGGCCGGCGGATGGGGCCGGGCGCCGAGCTCGAACATGACGGGCACGAGCCGCAGCCGGGTGATCGCCTCCTTCACGGCCGCGCGCTCGGGGGCCATCTCCTGCAGGGTCGAGCTCACGAAGACCCGGAGGCGCTGGTCCGGAGTGCGGATCACCGACCGAAAGTATGTCGGACCGACCTCGGCAAGTGAACGGCTGCTGCCCCGTCCTCCCACGTCGCTGGACGACCGACGACCGCGGCTGTGTTCCCGACCTGGCACCCAGGAAGGTGCCCGATCGGGAACGAAGCGGGCGGCGTGGTCGTCACTGCGGGTCGACGACCTTGCCGTCGTCCATGTGGATGATCCGGTCCGCCGCGTTGGCCACGTGGTCGTCGTGTGTGACGACGACGATCGTGACGTCCTCCTCCGACCGCAGGTGCTCCATGAGCTCGAGCACCAGGTCGACCGATCGGCTGTCGAGCGAGCCGGTGGGTTCGTCGGCCAGCAGCAGTCCCGGTCGGTTTGCCAGGGCGCGGGCGATCGCCACCCGCTGACGCTCGCCGCCCGACATCTGCGGCGGCCGGCGGTGACCGAGGTGGCCCAGGTCGACCAGCTCGAGCAGCTCCCGCGCCCGCTCGGTCCGCTCCCGGCGGTTGGTGTGGCTGCCCATCATGGCGACCCCGATGTTGGCCATGGCGTCGAGGTGGGGGAGCAGGTTGTGCATCTGGAACACCAGCCCGACCTCGGTGCGCCGGTAGCGGTTCACGTGGTCGGGGTGCGTGATGTCGTGGCCCTCGACGTGCAGCGACCCGCTGTCGGGATGGTCGAGCGCGGCGAGCAGGTGCAGGAGGGTGGACTTGCCGCATCCGGAGCGTCCGGTGACCGCCACGTACTCGCCCGACCGCACGGTCATCGTGAGGCCGTCGAGCGCGGTGACCACGCCGCGGTCGAACGTCTTGCGGACGTCGATGGCCTCGATGGCGGGTGGCGTCAGCGTGGCGGTGGCGCCGGTGGCGCCGGTGGTGGCACCCGTCGAGCCCGCCTGCGGTCGGTCAGTCGGATCACTCACGGCGCATCGCCTCCTGTGGTGAGAGCCGCGCGGCGCGCAGCGCCGGGTAGAGCGCGCCGATCGCCGTCACCGCGGTCGCGGTGACGAGCGCTCGGCCGAACACCCAGGCCTCGAACGTCGGTTTGAGGACGCCTTGCAGGTCCGGCAGGTCGGCGAGCACCCACACGGCCGCGAAGCCCAGTCCGACGCCCAGGCACGCGCCGATGAAGGCGATGATCGCCGCCTCGCCGAAGATCAGCGCGACGAGCCGCTTGCGCGACCAGCCGATCGCCCGCAGCACACCGAACTCGCGGTAGCGCTCCACCAGCGACAGGAGCATGGCGTTGGCGACGACGATCGCGCCGACCACGATGGCCACGATCGTGGCGGCGCGGTCGGCGCCGCTGATGAGCTGGTAGCTGCGGTCGGCGCGGCCGAACTCGAGCAGGTTCTGGATGCCGATCAGGACGGGGTTCTCGTCCTCGATCCGCCGTTCCAGTTGCGCGACCTTGGTGCCCTTGTCGACCTTGACGAAGAAGAGGGACAGCCCGCCCGGCTGACGCTCGTACGCCTGGAACGGCACCAGCGGGAACATGATGGCGCTGTCGCCGAACGTGTTGCCGGTGTTGAAGACGCCGACCACCGTCCGGTCCGCGTCGGCGATGTGGATGGTGTCACCCGGCCCGATGTTCAGGTCCTGGGCCAGTCGGATGCCGACCATGATCTCGTCCTCGGCCTCCGCGGTGAACGGCCGGCCGGCGGCCACCCGGACGCCGAACGGCTCCAGGTCCTCGGGCCGGATCCCGACCTCGACCACCAGCGGGTGCGCGTCGTCGAGCTTGTCCGTGCTGAGCAGCACACCGGTCGCGCTGCTCACGCCGGGAGTGGCTCGGACCCGCTCGAGCTGTTGCTCCGTGAGCGCGCTCTCCAGGATGTCGTTGAGGCCCTTCTGCGAGATCGTGAAGTCGGCGGCACCCACCTCGAGCACACCCGCGGCGGTGGTGCGGATGCTGTCGGTCACGATCCCGAGCGTGACGACGACCAGCACGCCGATGGCCACGGCGAACGCGGTCAGCATCGACCGGACCTTCTTGGACCAGACGTTGTGACCGATCAACCAGATGAACGACATGGCGACTCCCTCGTCGCGTGTACGCCCCAGCTGCTGGTGGTCCCGCTCCCGTAGTGTGCCGCGCCGGACGCCGGGGCGGCCGGATGTCTTGCGTGGAACACTGCCGGGATGACCCAGCTCACCGGCACCGGCATCTGGAGCGCGGCGCTGCGCTACGGCGACGTGGAGGTCGCCCGCACCGCGGCGGCCGAGCTCGAATCGCTCGGCTACTCCGCGATCTGGCTGCCCGACGTGGGCGGCGACGTGTGGACGCCGCTCGACGCCGTGCTCGGCGCGACCAGCTCCACGACCGTCGCCACGGGCATCCTCAACATCTGGATGCACGAGCCGGCCGACGCCGCCGCGCAGTTCCAGCGGCTGACCGCGGAGCACGGTCCGCGGTTCCTGATGGGGCTCGGCGTCAGCCACGGTCCGTTCATCAACGCGACCGGCAAGGGCAACTACTCGAAGCCGCTGACGCACATGCGCGAGTACCTCGACGGACTGGACGCCGCTCCGGAGCCGGTCCCGTCGACCGACCGGGTGCTCGCCGCGCTGGGCCCGAAGATGCTCGAGCTCGCCCGGACCCGCGCCGCCGGGACCCACCCGTACCTGGTCGTGCCCGAGCACACCGCCGCGGCGCGAGCCGCGCTCGGTGACGGACCGCTCGTCGCGCCGGAGCAGGGCGTCGTGCTGTCGACCGATCCGACCCACGCCCGGGAGGTGGCCCGCCAGCACCTGTCGGTCTACGTCACGCTCCCGAACTACGCGATCAACTGGTTCCGCCTGGGCTTCACCGAGGAGGACACGCTCGACGGCGGCAGCGACCGGTTGGTGGACGCCCTGGTCGTGTGGGGCGACGAGGACGCCATCCTCGCCCGCGTGCAGGAGCACCGCGATGCCGGCGCCGACCACGTGTGCCTGCAGGTCCTGGGCGAGGACCTGCCGATGGAGGACTGGCGTCGCCTCGCCCCGGTCGTCACCAGCGTTTGATTGTCCCATCGGTATCCGGGCGTCGCGATCCGACGCTCCTCGTACGGGCGTGACCGCCATCCGCTGCGACGGTGTGAGCGATGCTTCGGTCGTTCGCTCGGCCTGCTCATGCCACAATCGCGGACCATGGAGGGAGAAGATGAAGGGCGCGCACGCGTCTTCGTGAGCTATCGACGGAACGTCGACCTCGCCGCAGCTCGACAGGTCGTCCTGTCGCTGCGTCAGCGACTGGAGGAGGATCAGCTCTTCTACGCCGAACTGGACTCCTCGATCCCTCCCGTCTCCAGGTGGAAGGACCAGATCGACAAGGGCCTCGACTCCGCAGCGGTGTTCGTCCTCGTCACGGGCCCCGACTGGTTGGACGAGTTGAAGCGCCGGGAGGCCGACGGGAAGACGGACTACCAGCTCTACGAGATCGCGAGGGCGCTGGAGGCGGACCTCCCGATCTTCTGGGTTCTGATGGACGGCGCCGGCGACCGGCCACCCGAGCCCGACGACCTACCGGAGGAGATCCGAGCGCTGTGCGAGGTGCAGGCGGTCGACCTCCCGCAACGACACTTCCACCACCTCGTCGAGCCGCTCGTCGACCGCATCGTCGGCCTCCTCCAGGAGACGGGAGACAGCACCCGGCGCAACGGGAGGCGGTCGGCGGGTCCCAGGACCGAGCTTCTCGTCGGTCCGCTCGAGACCGGTGCGCCGTTCCGGGAGATCGCCCACGCGGTCGACGCCGCCAGCCCGGGCAGCATCGTCCGCGTCCTGCCCGGCACCTACCACGAGCCGGTCGTTATCGGTGAGACCGTCACGATCCTGGGCGCCGGACCGGAGGCGACGATGCTCCGGACCGCCGGAATATGCCTGGACGTAGCCGCCGACGACGTGGAGATCGGCCAGATCGGCGTGGTGCTGGAATCGAAGGACGACGGCGGCGTCGGCATCAGGGTGAGCGGGGTGAACGCCCTGATCGACGGATGTGATGTCGCCGGCGGTCTCGCACCCGGTTCCATCGGCATCGTGGTCACCGAATCGGCTCGTGCGGCAACGGTGCGGTCCACCGTGGTGCACCATCTCACGCTCGGGATCGACCTGGCCGGCTCGGGCGATCACGTCGTGGACGACTGCCGTCTGACGAACCTGGAGGAGACCGGCATCCTCGCGTGCGCGCCCGCCCACGTCACCGACTGCGACTTCAAGCGGATCCCTCGGAACGCCGTCGTGATTGGTGCCGGCGGGGAGGCCGTCGTCGAGCGTTCGCGCTTCTCGGGGAAGGACCGCCGTTACCGCTGTGTCGATGGCGGTCGGCTGCTGCTGCGCGGCGCGCGGGGCCGCGCTGGCACCATGCGGGAGATCGGGTTGGCGTTCAACCTGGGAGCCATCGACAAGGTGAACCTGTCGGGACTCCGCGAGCGGCACCGTCGTGGTGAAAAGGTCCGCCTCCGCGACACGTTCACCGGTGGGACCGACGACGTCGTCGTCGTGGTCGACGGCGGCACAGTCGAGGTCCACGAGAGCGACCTCGCGGGGGTGTCGGTCGCGGACGGCGGGCACGTCCGTCTCCTCGACTGCGAGACGGAGGAGATCGCGGTGGCGGCGTCCGAGATCGAGATCGCGGAGACCTCGGCGGAGCGGATCCGGGCGTCGGAAGGCGCGACGGTCACGTTGCGGGGCTCCGTCGTCCGTCCGGTGTGGAAAGACAGCAAGTTTGACTACCACCCGCCGGCGATCTCGGTCGCGGACGGATCCGTCCTCCGGATCCTCGACGGGAGCGACATCGATACGGCCCACCGCAACAACTGGAACGGATCTGCTCAGTGTGCCGGGGTGGTGGCGAAGGACTCGACCGTCGAGGTGGCGGGTTCGACGGTCCTCGGCCTCAGAGCGACTGCGATCACCCAGGCCGCTGGGTCGCTCGAGCTGCATGATGCGACGGTGGATACCCGATCGCACTCGGGCCCGACCGTCGACGTCTCGTCCGGCGCGACGGTGCTCGTGGTGGGATCGTCGATCACTGGCGCCGTCGCACTCGGCCGGGCTCGCACGACGGGCACCGACTCGACGTTCAAGGGGGGACTCACTGCGACCGATGCCGTCGTCGACCTCACCGGCTGCCAGGTCGTGACCAACACGCTCAGCGGCACGCTGACCGTCGACGGTGGAACCGATCTGTCGTGCACCGGGGGCACCGTCCGGACCCCGCTCGTCGTGCGGGGCCACGACGTCCGCGTGCGCCTGACCGATGCACGATTCGACGGTGAGGTCCGGGTCGACGCGGTCGGATCCGTCGAGGTCGCCGACTGCGTCCTGAACAAGACGTTGTCAGTGGCCGGGGATCGTCTCGAGGTGGCGGTGAACGGCGGCGAGATCCGCTCGTTGACCGTCGAGACCGACGTGGCGGTCCGGGATGTCACCGTTCGGGACGTCTCGATCGGGTCGGTGCGCGCCGAGCTGTCCACGTGCGAGATCGTCGGCCGGCTGAAGGTCGAAGAGGGAGGATCGGCCGAACTACGTGGGTGCACCGTGAGGACGGGACAGGTCGTGGTCGGAGGAGGCGGGACGGCGACCCTGCTGGATTGCCAGATCGTCGAGGTGGTGGCCCGGGGCGACGGTCCGGACGACGCGGGCCTGGTCGTCGCGCCATACGGCACGCTGGACGTGGTGGGTGGTCGGGTGGCGAGCCCGCAGGAGATCAAGGCGCCGAAGATCCTGCTCCGACGGTCCACCAAGGAGAAGGCCGAGCGTCTTGCTGGTCTCGGCGGTGCCCGAGTCGTCAGCGTCCATGAGGACGGTCATGCCCGGTTCGAACGCGTGGCGTTCAGCGAGCTGGGCACCGCGCCGGTCCTGCTCGCGGACGGCGCGTACGCCCGGTTCGACGACTGTACGCTGGACGGCGAACCGTGGCGGCCGGTGCCGTGACCGCCGCTCCACCGATCGCGTGCGGTGGCGTCAGTCCAGTCGGTAGTCGATGACGTAGAGCGCAGTCCCCGCGCCGACGAACACTGTCACCAGCGCGCTGATGATCGTCAGCTCGGTGGCGATCGCCAACCCGATTCCAGCGCCGGTCACCCCCTCCGCGAAGGCGATCGCCTGCATCGCACCGGCGGCGAGGCCGGCCGGGATGAGCGTGAGCACGAACAGCCGGAGGAAGACGGTGAACGTCCGTCCTTGCACCTCCCGCCACGACATAGCGAGGCACTGTGCCCACCCCCAACCAGGCGTGAGGTGGTCATCGGCCACCGCGATGGCTACGACGAAGCTGGTCCGAGTGACGACGAACAGCATGACCACCTGGAGCGTCAGCTGCACCGGCACGGAGACCCACAGCGTCCAGCCGTTCATGACGATCGCCGGGACGAACAGCAGTGCATACGCGCTGACGGCCACGACGGTCCATGCCATCAGCACTCGAGGGACTCTGCGGACCGCGTGGAGCAGGTTCGAGCGGCTGGGGAGTGCGTCCCCGGCGCGCCTCGACACCCCGATGGAGAAGTAAGTCTGCGAAAACGCGGTCAGCAGCGCCCAGGCCCCGAGGACCAGTCGGGCGATCGTCCGGGACTCGCCGAACGAGCGGTCGATGGCGCCGCTCACCCGCTCCCACAGCGCGTCCCTGGTGCCGACCACGCCCAGGTGGAACGCGTCGTCCACCTTCCAGAGGTCCTCCATCGACATCAGCTCAGCGGACGTCCACACCGAGCGGAGGCCCCACGCGAGCAGCAGGTCGAGGGCGAGCCAGACGATCAGGATGGCGAGCACCAGCGACGGGAGCGCGAGCGCGACTGCGCCGAACGCCCGCGGAAGCACCCACTCCGGCTCATCCGTCGTGTCGCTCGCGATCTCGGGTGGAGACGTCATCGGGTCAGCGGGGTTCCGGAGCGTCGGCCAGTCAGGGCTCTCGCAGCGCGGCGGCGACCAGCTCGGGGTCCTCGAAGCTGCGGCGCGTCAGCAGGATCTCCGGCGGCAGGTGTCGGTAGATGCACAGCGTCTCGTCGGGTTGGAGGCGCCGGAGCAGCGAGCTGGGCCGACCGACGACGTCGGTGGGGAGCTCCTCTGGCAGGAGGATCTCATCGAGCATCTGGTAGGTCCGTCCTTCCCGCATGCCCGGGAACACGACCATGGCGCCGTGGTTGACGGCGATCGTGGCTGCCCGCTCGTACCCGTACGCCGAGATCGCCTGGTTCATGTTGTGGAAGATGGTGACGAGCTGCATGCCGGAGCCCGCAGCGGTTGTCGCCAACCGGTCCAGATCGGGGAGACGGCAGACGTTGCCCGCCTCGTCGAGGGCGATCAGCAGCGGACGCGTGATGCGGCGGCCCTCCGAGTCGCGGCCGTACACCTTGCCGATGAGGTGACGGACCAGCCCCGTGATGATCGGAGCGAGCTCCTGCTGGCTGTCCGGCGGGACGCAGAGGTAGAGCGTGTTGGCCCCGCCGTCCAAGAACTCGTCGGCATCGAACAGCTCGCCCTCGGTGGACGAGAGGACCTGGTCGGTCTGGTAGGCGGTCAGCACGCTCAGCGCTGTGGCCCGCACGCCCCCGGCGGTGACGTCGGGATAGCTGGTGAAGGCGCTGAAGATGTTGGCGGGCTGCGCCTCGACCCGTTGGCCGGCCCGGTCCAGCGCTCGGGCCATCTCCATGTTCGTGGCGTCCTGCAGCCACGTGAGCACGGCGCGCATGGAGCCGCGATCCACGTTGGCGAGGCGCAGCGCTGCTGCCAAGAGGCGTTGCGCCTCGGAGTACCAGAACTCGCCATCGGTGACGCCGGCCTTGTCGACGGAGTTGACCAGCCAGTGGGCGAGCGAGAACGCCTGGTCCCACGAGTCCGACAGCTGCACCGGGTCCCACCCCACTCGTGGCAGGTCGCCGAGCTTCCCCGTCGGCTCGAACACCGAGGCCCGCCCGATCGCTGCTCGCGCGGCGATCGTGGCATCGACCACGTCGCGTCGCACCGAGGTGATGATCGCCGGCCCTTCCCACTCGAGCAGCGAGGGGACGATGAAGCCGGTCGTCTTGCCGGTGCGAGGCGCACCGAGGACCAGGATCGGCTGGCACTCCTCGGCTCGGACGACGCCGTCGTCGGTGCGGCCGAGGGCGATCCGGTGTCCCGCGGGAACGTCGTCGCCGAGCTCCTCGGCGAGCCTGCTCACAGGTACATCCCGGGGACGCAGGACTCGGATCCATCCAGACCGTGGAGCCGAAGCAGCGCCGGTAGGTCCCAGACCTCGTGGGGCCCGATCACCTCGATCGGATCGCCATCGTCGCGGCGGTCGACCAGGTGGCCCGGTACCACGACCCGGTCCCACTCCATCGCGCGGATCAGATTGCGGATGATGGGCTCCGGTAGATCGATGGGCTCGACAGCGCCTCGCGGCGACAGCACGCCCAGCACGCCGACCGAGGCATCGAGCGGTCGACCGGCGGCGAGGCTGCAGGAGGCGAGTGCGGCGGCGACCGAGAGCCACGGAGCGTGCCAGCCTCCATCAGTAGACTGCAGACCGATCGTGACGCGGATGCCCGCGGGCAGCGAGATCCCGAGTGGCGAAAGGTCGCGGGCGGTCTCGACGGCGTCCCGGATGAGTGCGGCTGTCCGCGGATGGACCGCGTCGGGGACGAGCGTGCCGGACCACCCGCGGATCGCGGTGGCGTCGAGTGCCGTCGGGAAGCCCGATGAGTCGTCGATGAGGGGAACCGGGTAGCTGCCCGGAGCGTTGGTCCCCGCTGGCCGGCGTACCGGGCCGAGCACGGCGTCCAGCCCGTGCCGGTCGATAGGGGCGGCGTCATCGCTGCTCACCCAGGTCGCGACCACTCGGGCCAGATCGCGTTCGAGCTCGCGCATTCCTGCCCGGGCATCGTGTCGGTCGACGAGGTCGCCGACGAGGTCGGGAGTCACGATGGCGGTCGGTTCGACACCGTGGGGCCTGCACAGCGAGGGGAGAATGAACCGCTCCGTGATGAGCTTCCGGTCCTGCGGCGACGGTGGTCCCAGCTCGATGACCTCGGCGTGGTCGCGCAACCCAGCGGGTACGCCGGCGAGGCTCCGAGCCGAGACGACGACCAGGAATGATCCGAGATCGAGCCCGAACCCGTCGGGGAGGTAGCGGTCACGAAGCATCCGGTCGGGGCGGTCGGCCAGGTCGATGAGCGTCGCCGCCAGCGTGCCGGCGGCGGTGTCGCCGACTTCGTCGATCCCTTCCAGGAACAGCACCGCGCGCCGTCCGGCCGCGGCCAGCCCCGCTTCGACGAACTCCCCGCGCGAGGCGTCGTCGGGTGGGGACCACTCACCGAGCAGGCCGACGCGAGGATCCGGCAGCGACGCGCACCGGACGTGGTGGAACGACCGGGCGAGTGCAGCAGCCGTGGCACGGACGAACCGCCGCTTGCCGACCGACGGAGGCCCGCACAGCACCACGATCCGTGGTGCGCGACGTGTCCGCTCGACGGAGCGATCGACCAACCACTCTCCCTCGACCACGGCGCGGAGTCGGTCGTCGAGGACGACGACCTCGGCATCGAGTCGGTCGAACACTGCGGCGAGCGCCGGTGGCTCGGGAGGTCGAGGAACAGACGCGAGCACGAAGCAGTCGTCGAGGAGCTGCTCGTAGGCATCCGCCATGCGAGCGTCGAGCGACCGTGAACGGCGGGTCAGGCGTTGGAGGCAGGCGGTCTGCTCGTCCGTGAGCCGGTCGGCGCGCTGGAGCCGACGCCATCGCTCCGTGGGCAGCGGGGCGGACCGCCGCCGGCCGAGTCCTGTCGACCGGTGGAGCTGGAGTAGAGCCTCTGCTGTCAACCCGTGCGGCTCGGTGATCTGCAACACGACGTTCAGGGTCCACTCGACCTCGGTGTCCGCCGTTCCGTCGATGAGGCTCCGGGCCACGTCCCTCGCTCCCGCGACGTCGAGCGACGACACCCGATCCAGGCCCTGCTCGAGGCGAACGGCCAAGCGGTCACCGAGGCGCTCCCGACCTCGACACACCAGCTCGTCGGCCCGGTCGGCGGCAACGACGACCGCATCGAGCACGCACCGTTCGACCGCGCCGAGATCGGGCCCGGCCGGCCCGACAGCGTCGCTCGTCCGATCCAGGTCCGCCCTTCCCTCAGCCGACACCCGACGCCGCCTCCCTCAGTGCGCGCCAGCCGGCTCGTCGCCGGCGCCGGTCAAGGTAGCAGCGCGCGTCGGGTGCGCTGCAGGGCGGTCCTCTGTGCCGGGCGTGCCACCATGGTTCGATCGCGGAGCGAGGGAGCGCTGTCGGGTGAGGTCGGAGAACACGGTGTTCGTCGCTCTGGCCAGGCTCACGCGGCACCGCTGGCGACTCACCTGGACACTGGTCGCGCTCGCCGCCGTGTCGGTGGTCCTCGGGGTGATCGGCTGGATCCAGGTTGCTCGTTCCGACGGCAGCAGCGTCGACGGATGGGCCGTGGTCTACGGCACGATCGGTCTGTTCGCATTCGTCCCCGATGTCGAGGGGGCGCCGTGGCCGCTCGCCGTTGCGCGGGTGACGGCACCGGTCACCACGGTCGGCGCAGCGTTGGCGGCGCTCCTGGCGTTCGCGGACACACGGATCCACCGACGCGCTGCGAGCTCCGCACGGGATCACCTCGTGCTCTACGGGCCGTCGGAGCGAATCGGGCCGTACCTCAGCGCCGCCTTCGACCATGTCCGCGACGGCGGGATCGTCGTGCGACTGGATCTCGACCAGGAGATCGGAGACGTGACGGTGGCCGGTGCCGACGATGACCTGGCCGATCGCGTGACGACGGTCAGCGTGGCCGTCCGAGCCGACCCGTTCGGTCTGGTGCGCGACCGGTGGGACCGCGCAGCGGGCCCTGCACCCACGGACTGGGTGGTCGCCTCCGGCGCCGCCGCCGCCCGCTCGGCGGTGATCGCCACCGGGCGGGACGAGTGGAACATCGAGGCGCTCGGCGTGGCGCTCGACTCTGGCCTCCCCGGGGAACGCCGGCGCCTGACCGTCGAGATCGACGACCGTTCCACTGCGTTGCGTCTCGCCGTGGCGTTCGCGGCGGAGCGGACCGACGAGGAGATCCAGGTCGTGTGCCGCGACGAGGTGCTGGCGCGGCGTGCCGTCGGCCGCCTGCTCGACTCAGCGTCCGCCACCCGAGTCGATGCGGAGGGACCGGACCTGACGATCGTCGGTGACGGCCCGATGGTGCAGCTCGTCGTGATGGAGCTCGGTCGGCGTCTGAATCGGCGCCACGTCGACGGCCTCGGACATCAGCGCCTGCCGCTGGAGATCATCGACCCGGACCCGGACCGCGCCGCATCCCTTCAGCAGCGGGTCCGTTCGGGACGGCTCGAGGTACGGACGTCTCACGACCCTCACCGACTCCTCGACGATCGCCGGCCGGTCCGGGCGTTCGTCGACTTCGCAGACCCGCAGCGCAGCCTCCGCTTCGCGCTCGAGCTCGCCGCCAGCAGTCCGGACCATTCCGTCTGGGGTCTGTTCGGACCCGGTCCGCTGCCGTTCGATCGACTGGTCTCGCTCGACGACCGTGAGGAGCTGTCGGCGTCCGATCTCGTCGGCCCGTTCACCCGCGCAGCGGCCGACGCGACGGCAGCCGGAACGCCGGTCACCGCCGGAATGTTGCGGGCGATGACCGCCGACCTCGTGACACACGGATGGTCGCTGGTCCCCACGACCGGAACGAACGCGCCGACCGAGCTCGATCGAGCGACGATCGAGCGCCTTGCGTCGGTCGCTTCCTCTCGGGCTCCTCGACCCGGGGAGCCCGCGGCGCCCGGCGTTCAGGCCGCGATGGATCTGGCGGAAGACTTCCCAACCCTCGCAGATGCGGTCGGACTGGCCTTGGTCGAACCTCGGATCGAGGGCTGAGTAGCTTTCGTCCGCATGGGAGAGAAGGTTCCGAGCGACGGTCAGATCGATGACATGGCACGGGCGGTGCACGAGCAGTACCTGCTCGACAACGCGGACGATCCCGGCCACGCGGCGATGGTCCCGTGGGAAGAGCTCGACCCGCTCCGGAAGTCGCAGAACCACGACCAGGTGCTGATGACGATCCAAGCACTTCGCGATGCGGGGTTCGTCCTCGCCCCGGCCGGCTCGGTGCCGACCGATGCCACAGTGACGTCGCTGGCCGACGACGTGGTCGAGTCGATGGCGCGGAACGAACACGACAGGTGGTGCCAGAAAAAGCGCGCCGCCGGCTATCGCTACGGACCGACCACGACGGACGTCGGTGGCGATCTGCGGCACGAGAACCTCGTTGCCTGGGCGGACCTGAGCGAGGCCGACCGCGAGAAGGACCGTCGACCGATCGCCGACTTCCCGCGGATCCTCGGCATCGGCGGGTGGGTGCTGACCAGACCGTTCGGCTGATCGCCGTCCTCCGGCGCGGACGGCGCGTACTTCCCGAGCGACGAGGGTCGCCGCTGTGCGCCCGTCAGTCCAGGGGTGTGTACCGTGCGCCGGCGTGACCGACGCGCCCACGAGCCAGCCCATCCGCATCGACGCCGGGGGGTGGGGGCTCAGCTGGGTCGCCGACGACGACGGCCGGCTGCACCAGCTCGGGCTCGGGCCCGACGGCCACATCGCCACGCTCGACGTGGGCGCTCAGTGGTACCCGATCGCGTTCCCGACCCTCGACGGCACCGACCCGTTCCGCCCGCCGGCGCTGCAGATCACCCACGCCGACGGCACGCTGACCACACGGCTGGTGTTGACCGCGGTCGAGCGTGACGACGACCCGTCGGGCAGCCACGTGGTCGTCCGCACCTCCGACGAGCGCTTCGACCTGACCGTCGAGCACCACTTCCGGACCCATCCCGACTCGGGCGTGCTGGAGCAGTGGGTCGAGGTGATCCACGTGGAGGACGGACCGATCACGCTGCTCGCCCACGACTCGCTCGCGCTCTTCCTCATGGTCCCGTCGGACGCCGAGTTCGTGCAGTTCGGCGGCGCGGGCTGGGCCGACGAGTGGCGGTGGAGCACCGACCCGCTGACCGTCGGGACGACCGTGCTCGCCAGCTTCGGCGGGGTGCAGCCGCACCTGCAGCGCAGCCCGTGCCTCCTGATGTCGCCCACCGGGCCGTTCGCCGCCGAGCAGGACGACGGTGCCGTGGTCGGCATGAGCGTGGCGTGGGGCGGCAACTCGCACCACTCCCTCGACGTGAAGCCCCGCGCGGAGCCGGACGGCCCGTGGGAGCTGCGGCTGCGGGCCGGCGCGAGCGCGCTCGGTGCGCCCTACCGCCTGGACCCCGGCGTCCGCATGGTGCTGCCGACCGTGGCGTGGACGTGGTCGATGACCGGGCGCGACGGCGTGACCGATGCGTTCCACCGGTGGAGCCGTGATCGGGTGCTGCGCGATCCGGACCGCCGGCGCCCGCTGGTCGTCAACAACTGGGAGGCGACGTTCTTCGACTTCGACGAGGCGCGCATCGTCGGGCTGATCGACCGGGCCGCCGACCTCGGTGCGGACGTCTTCCTGCTCGACGACGGCTGGTTCGGCACGACCCATCCGCGCGACGACGACACGCAGGGCCTGGGCGACTGGGACCACGACGTCCGCAAGCTCCCGGGCGGGCTCGCGCCGCTCGCCGACGCCGCGATCGGGCGGGACATCCGCTTCGGCATCTGGGTGGAGCCCGAGATGGTCAACCCGGTGAGCGAGCTCTACGACGCGCACCCCGAGTGGGTGCTGCGCGACGCGCGGGAGCCCCGGCTGCACCGCCACCAGCTCTACCTGGACCCGTTGCAGGCCGACGTCCGCGACTTCGAGGTCGCGGTGGTCGACCGCACGCTCGCGTCGGCGCCGCCGACCAGCTACGTGAAGTGGGACGCCAACCGGCCGATCACCGACCCCGGCTCCCGGGCGTTGCCCGCCGACCGCCAGGCCAACGTCTGGTTCGACCACGTCGGCGCGACCTGGGAGGTCATGGAGCGCGTGGCCGACGGCCATCCCGACGTGGAGCTGATGCTGTGCGCCTCGGGCGGCGGCCGCGTCGACCACGGCACCCTGCGCTGGTTCCACGAGTTCTGGACCTCCGACAACACCGACCCGGTCACGCGTGTCCGCATGCAGTGGGCCTGCTCGCACTTCTTCCCCGGTGCCGTCATGGCGGCCCACGTGACCCGGTGGGGCGAGCGGCCGATGCCGTTCGCCTGCGCGGTCGCGCTGTCGGGACGATTCGGCATCGACCTGGACCTGGGGTCGGTCACGGACGACGAGGACGCGGTGCTGCGCCGGGCGGTCGAGTGGGCCCGTCGCACCCAGGACGTGGTGCAGCGAGGAACGGTCCGGCGCTACGTGTCGCCGGTGGATGGCGACGATCGGTCGAGGGCGGCCTGGTCGATCGCCGGCGACGACCGTCGGGTCGTCGTGTTCGCCTACCAGCTCGAGGATCCGTCGGGCCCGGCGCACTCGATCGCACTGCGGGGCCTGGACGCGGACGCGACCTACGAGGTGCGCTCGACCGACCTGGACGCGTTCGACGAAACCACGACCGCAACGGGTGCCGAGCTCGCGGCCGGTCTCGCGTGGCCGCTCGACGCGCCGCTCACCGCTCGCCTCTGGGAGCTCACGCCGCTCGAGCGGTTCTGACTGCGGGACGTCTCGCACCCGATGAGGGCACGACGCGTCAGGGGTTCCGGCACGGCCTGAGCTCGGGACGTCACGCACCCGATGTGGGCGCGACGCGTCCCGGGGTCCGGCAGCCACGAACCCCCCCCCAGGGGTCTGAACTCGTTGACCAGCGGGCATGGAGAGGCTGTGATGTGGGTCACAGCCACCCGGGGGGTGCGCATGGCAGGTGCTGGCGGACGAGATCGCCGGTCGCGACGTCGGGGGGCGTCGGGACCAACCGGCCGAGGTCGACGTCGCGCGCCCCGGCACCGACACCGCCACCGCGGCCCGTCGCGGACCGTCCTCGCCGCACTCGCCGTCGTGCTGTGCGCCGGTGGGTTGGCCGCCTGCTCGGGCGACGACGACTCGGGCACGCCGTTGCTCACCTGGTACATCAACCCCGACAACGGCGGGCAGAAGACGCTGGCGCAGGAGTGCAGCGACGCCAGCGACGGCGCCTACCGCATCCAGACCCAGATCCTCCCCAACGAGGCCGACGCCCAGCGGGAGCAGCTGGTCCGGCGGCTCGCCGCGCAGGACAGCTCGATCGACCTGATGAGCCTGGACCCGCCGTTCGTCGCCGAGTTCGCCAACGCCGGCTACCTGCGGCCGATCACCGACCCGGCCGACGTCGAGCAGCTCACCGAGGGCGTGCTCGACGCGCCCATGGAGACGGCCAAGTGGGACGGCAAGCTCGTCGCCACCCCGTTCTGGGCCAACACGCAGCTCCTCTGGTACCGCAAGTCCGTGGCCGCGGCCGCCGGGGTGGATCCGACCTCCGACGACTTCACCTGGGAGGCGATGATCAAGGCCGCCGAGTCCCAGCAGAAGCGCATCGGTGTCCAGGGCCGCCGGTACGAGGGCTACATGGTGTGGATCAACGCCCTGGTCGAATCGGCCGGCGGCCAGATCATCGAGAACACGGAGAAGGGCAAGGACGCCACGCCGTCGATGGCCGGTCCCGCGGGTGATGTCGCGGCCGACATCGTCGGCGGGCTCGCGCGGTCGTCCGCCGCCCCGGCCGACATGTCGACCGCGGGGGAGGAGGAGGCCCGCTCGCTCTTCCAGGGCGACTCCGGGTCCTTCATGGTCAACTGGCCGTACGTGTACCAGGCCGCCAAGGAGTCGGTGGAGGCCGGCGCGATCGACCAGTCGGTGCTCGACGACATCGCCTGGGCCCGGTATCCGCAGGCGGTGGCGGGCGAGCAGAGCGCCCCGCCGCTCGGCGGCATCGACCTGGCGATCGGCAACTTCACCGAGCACCCCGACGAGGCGCTGGACGCGGTGAAGTGCATCACGTCGGTCGAGAACAACGCCCAGTACATGGTCGAGGCCGGCAACCCCGCCGCACGCGCCGCCGCCTACGACGACCCCAAGGTCAAGGAGGCGTTCCCGATGGCGGACCTGATCCGCGACTCGATCGACACCGCCGGGCCCCGCCCGATCACTCCGTACTACGGCGACGTGTCCACGTCGGTCCAACGGATCTGGCATCCGTCCACCTCGGTGAAGGCCCCGCCGACGCCCGAGGACACCGACCAGTTCATGACCGAGGTCCTCAGAGGGGAGCGCCTGCTGTGACCGCAGTGATCGAACCCGAGGCGGCCGACACCGGCCCGCCCGAACCGCCGCCCGCCGTCGCGACCAATGGCAGGACCGACCGCGCCACCCACGAGCGGCGGCTCGGGCTGCGCCTGTCCGCGCCGGCCTTCCTGGTCATGATCCTGGTCACGGCGTACCCGCTCGGGTACGCCGTGGTCCTGTCCCTCTTCAGCTACCGGCTCACCGACCCCGAGGGCCGCGAGTTCGTCGGCCTGCAGAACTACTGGGTGGTGCTCACCGACCCGGTGTGGTGGGGGGCGGTCGGCACCACGGCGATCATCACGGTCATCAGCGTGGCGGTCGAGCTGGTGCTCGGGTTCGGCTTCGCGTGGGTCATGTTCCGCATCGTGCGGGGCCGCTCGTTCGTCCGCACCGCCATCCTCGTCCCCTACGGGATCATCACCGTCGTCTCCGCCTTCATCTGGCGCTACGCCTTCCAGCTCGACTCGGGCTTCGTGAACACCTGGCTCGGCCTGGAGGACTTCAACTGGTTCGGCGAGCGGTGGTCGTCGCTGTTCGTGATCACGCTGTCGGAGATCTGGAAGACCACGCCGTTCATCTCGCTGCTGCTGCTCGCGGGCCTGGTGCAGGTGCCCGAGGACATGCTCGAGGCGGCCAAGGTCGACGGCGCCACGTCGTGGCAGCGTCTCTGGAAGGTCGTCCTGCCCAACATGAAGGCGGCGATCATGGTCGCCGTGCTGTTCCGCACGCTCGACGCGTGGCGGATCTTCGACAACCCGTTCATCATGACGCAGGGTGCCAACGGCACCGAGACCCTGTCGTTCCTGGCCTACCGGCAGAACGTCACGCTCGTGAACCTGGGCTCGGGCTCCGCCGTGTCGGTCCTGTTGTTCCTCACCGTCTTCCTGATCGCCTTCATCTTCGTGAAGGGCTTCAGGACGGACCTGTCCCAGGTGAGGGGTGATTGACGTGGCCGGCACCGGCAACCGCACCAGCAACTGGTGGACCGCGTGGGGGCTCCTCATCCTGGTGTGGGCGGCGTTCCCGCTCCTCTGGATGGTGTCGCTGGCGTTCCGCAGCCCCGACAGCTTCGGCAGCGGGCCCACCTTCTGGCCCAAGGAGTGGACCTGGGAGAACTTCTCCACCGTCTTCAGCGACGAGCTGTTCACGTCCGCGCTGCGCAACAGCTTCGGCATCTCGATCATCGCGACCGTGCTGTCGGTGATCATCGCCATGTTCGCCGCCTACGCGATCGCCAGACTCGACTTCCCGGGCAAGAAGCTCCTCCTGTCGATGGCGCTCGCGATCGCCATGTTCCCCGTCGCCGCGCTGGTGGGGCCGCTGTTCAACATGTGGCGCGGTCTCGGCATCTACGACACGTGGCTCGGGCTGATCATCCCGTACCTGACGTTCGCGCTGCCGCTGTCGATCTGGACCATGTCGGCGTTCTTCCGACAGATCCCGTGGGAGATGGAGCAGGCCGCCCAGGTGGACGGGGCCACGCCGTGGCAGGCGTTCCGCAAGGTGATCGTGCCGCTGGCCGCGCCCGGGGTGTTCACGACCGCCATCCTCACGTTCTTCTTCTGCTGGAACGAGTTCCTGCTGGCCATCTCGCTCACGTCGACCGACCGGGCCCGCACCGTCCCGGCCGCGCTGTCGTTCTTCACCGGCAGCTCGCAGTTCCAGAGCCCGATCGCCCCGATCATGGCCGCGTCGGTCGTGGTCACGATCCCGGTCGTGATCCTCGTCCTCGCCTTCCAACGCCGAATCGTCGCCGGCCTCACCTCGGGCGCTGTGAAGGGCTGAGCGCCGCCCGTCCGCCCATTCCGAGAACACGAACAGGAGCACCACCGTGGCCGCCATCGCCATGCGCAACCTGGTCAAGACCTATGGAGACGGCTTCAAGGCCGTCAACGACATCACCCTGGACATCGCCGACGGCGAGTTCATGATCCTCGTCGGGCCGTCCGGCTGCGGGAAGTCCACGCTGCTGCGGATGATCGTGGGTCTCGAGGACATCACGTCGGGCGAGCTCGACATCGGCGGTGAGCGCGTCAACGACCTGGCGCCGCGGGACCGGAACCTGGCGATGGTGTTCCAGAACTACGCGCTCTATCCGCACCTGAGCGTGTTCGAGAACATCGCGTTCCCGCTGCGGCTCCGCAAGGACATGAGCAACGAGGAGATCGACCGCAAGGTGCGGGACGCGGCCGAGACGTTGGAGCTCACCGAGCACCTGGACCGCAAGCCCAGCAACCTGTCGGGCGGTCAGCGTCAGCGGGTGGCGATGGGCCGGGCGATCGTGCGCGACGCCAAGGTGTTCCTCTTCGACGAGCCGCTGTCGAACCTGGACGCCAAGCTGCGCGGCCAGATGCGCACCGAGATCCTGCGGCTGCAGCGGCGGATGGGCACGACGACCGTCTACGTCACCCACGACCAGACCGAGGCGATGACGCTGGGCGACCGGGTGGCGCTCATGCGCCGCGGCGAGATCCAGCAGGTGGGCACCCCTCGCGAGCTCTACGAGCACCCGGTCAACACGTTCGTCGCCGGCTTCATCGGGTCGCCGCCGATGAACTTCGTGCCCGGCGCCATGGAGGACGGACAGCTCCACCTGCCGTTCGTGACGTTCGAACTGCCGGCCGACCGGCGCGAGGTCGTCGGCGACCGTCACTACGTCACGGTCGGCATCCGGCCCGAGCGCTTCGAGGACCGGGCGCTGGTCGACGAGAGCAAGGTCGCCAAGGGCGTGAGCTTCGACGCCCCGGTCGACGTGGTGGAGTGGCTCGGCAACGAGCAGTACGCGTACGTGCCGTTCGAGACCGACCCGAAGCTGCTCGAGTCGCTCTCCGAGCTGGAGCGGGAGCTCGACGGCGAGCAGGCCCGCACGCAGCTCGTCGTGGCGCTCGAACCGTCGAGCCGCGTGGTGCCCGGCGAGTCCGCCCAGTTCTGGTTCGACCCCGAGGACATGCACATCTTCGACGCCGGCACCGGCGAGAACCTCACCCGGGACCTCGCGTTGGGCGAGGGCGTCACGACCGGCAGCGTGGCGGCCGAACCCGTCGGCAACGGCTGAGCGCACCTCGGCCGGCGGAGGTCCGACCCCGTGACGGCCCCCGAGCTGCGACTGCGCCAGACGCCACCGGGACTGCTGGCGCTGCCGTGGGCCCGACCGCTCGCGGAGTGGACCCCCGAGACGGTCGAGCTGCGCGACCTGCCGGTGGGGCCGAGCCGTCACCTGGTCCGGTTCGTGGAGGCCGACGGGCGGCTGTGGGCGCTCAAGGACCTGCCCCCGCCCCTCGCCACCCGTGAGTACGAGGTGCTGCGGGAGCTCGAGCGCCGGCACCTCGCCGCGGTGCGCGTGGCGGGTGTGGTGCACCAGCCCGACGTCGGCTCGGCGATCCTCGTCACGCACTACCTGGAGCGGTCGTGGCAGTACCGCCGGCTGTTCATGCGCGTCGCCGGGTCGCTGCGGGCGCACCGCGGTCGGCTGCTCGACGCGATGGCGCTGCTGCTGGTCGACCTGCACCGCAACGGCGTGTACTGGGGCGACTGCTCGCTGGCCAACACGCTGTTCGTCCGGGACGGCCAGGGGATCCAGGCGTGGTTCGTCGACGCCGAGACCGCCGAGCTCCACGACACGCTGAGCGACGGCCAGCGCGCCGACGACCTGGCCACCGCGGTCGAGAACGTCGCCGGCGGCCTGCTCGACGTCGCCGCGGCGCGGGCCGCGTCCGCGCCGCCGGGCGAGATGACCACCGAGTCGCTGCTGGACGAGGCGCAGAGCGTGGCCACCCGCTACGAGGGCCTGTGGGACCTGCTCTTCGACGCGCCGGTGGTCGACCTGGGCGACCACGACCGGATCGCCGCCCGACTGCACCGGCTGGAGGAGCTCGGCTTCGAGCTCGACGAGGTGCGGTTCGAGCCGACCGGGGAGCGGACCGACCAGCTGCGCATGCGCGTGGCCGTCGGCGGTCGCAGCTACCACGCCGACCGGCTGCGGGCGCTCACCGGGATCGACGCCGGCGAGGGACAGGCCACGATCCTCATGAACGACCTGCTGGCGTACGGGGCGTCGTTGCGCAGCCGCTGGCGGCGCGAGGTGAGCGAGGACGAGGTGGCCCGGACGTGGCTGGAGGACGCGTACCTGCCGGGGGTGGCCCGGGCCCGCGAGGTCCTGGGCGAGGCGACGTCACCGGTCCAGGCGTACTGCGACCTGATCGAGGTGCGGTGGTTGCTGAGCGAGAAGGCCGGCCGCGACGTCGGTGACGACGCCGCGCTCTACGTCTTGGCGACGCGGGAGACGCCCGACGAGTCGGCCGCCACACTGGCGGTGCTCGACCCCGAGACCACCGAGCTCCCCGCGGTGCCGGTGCCGCCGTCGCCGGGCCCGGGGCTCGGGTCGTCCTGATCTCGGGCCCTCTCGCGCCCGATGTGGGCGCGACGTGTCCCGAGTTCCGGGTCAGGCGGTGTGGGTCGGGGCGGGGCGGCGCGGGATGTCGACGCCCTTGCGGCGCAGCAGCGCTACGCAGACCCAGCCGATCGGCACGACGAGCCAGTGCGACATCAGCCGGAACGCGACCGACGCCGCGAGGGCGGTCGAGGCGTCGGTCCCCGTGGCGGTCAGCCCCACGACGAGCGCCGCCTCCACCTGTCCGGCGCCGCCCGGGATGATCGGGACGGCGCCGGCGAGCTGGCTGGTGCCGTAGATCGCCAGCAACGATCCCCACGTCGACGCGTCGGACGGCACCTCTCCGCCCATCGCCGCGACGGCTGCGACCAGCGCAACGAACTCGCCGATCCAGCTGACCACCTGCAGCGCCCACGCCGCCGACCAGCGCCACGGCCCTGCCCGCACCGCCCCGAACGACTCGACGAACCGATCGGCCGCCGCACGCGCCCCGGTCGCCGGCCCGTTCTGCTGTGCAGAACCGGAAGGATCCGTCTGGTTCTGCACAACAGAACGGGGGGTGACGAGGCGTCGGAGGGCGAGCCAGGTCCGGACGCACCACTCGGCCGGGCGCCGGAGCACCCACGGGTTCCGGGTGATGACGAAGAAGGCCGCCAGCAGGGCGAGCGCGACCACGCCGGGCAGCAGCGCCCGGCGCGGGTCCTCGCCGGCGAGCGCGTACCCGGCGAGCGTCATGAACACCAGCACGGCGGGGGCGACCACGCCCGTGGCGATCGTCGTCCAGCCGGCCAGGCCGCCGTCGGCGCCCGCTTCCCGATAGCGCTGGACCATGTAGCCGGTGGCGAGCGCGCCGCCGGCCGGGAGCGTCGCCGCGATCGCGCCGCTGGCGAACGACGCGGTGGTGGCCCGACCCAGCGGGAGGCGCGCCCCGCCGGCCGCGAGCAGGACCGAGCGGACGCCGGCGAAGAGCACGATCGACGCGATGCTCGTGGCGGACCCGATGGCGATCCACGCCCAGTCCGCGTGCGCGAGCAGGTCGACCGCGTCCAGCACCTGGTCCCACTCCGCGACCACGAACGCGGCCAGTCCGACGAGCGCCAGGGCGACGACCGCGGCCCGCAGCCATCGGCCGGAGCGCTGCGGGCCGTCCATGCGGCGATCGTACGGCCGGTCCGGCCGCACGGCCGGTCTCGTGGCCGGGCCCGCGCCGGGGACGAGTCGTCGCACGAGGTGCGGCGAGGATCGCCGGAGTGCCCCGAACTCCCAGGGACCCGTTGGCTAGGGTCTTGTCCATGGCCACCACGCAGCGACCGAGGACCCCGCGCTCGTCGGCTCCGCCGCCCGGTCCCAACCCCGTGAACCGTGGCCTGATCCTCATCGCCGTCGGCGTGGTGCTCGCCGTCATCCTGCTGGTCAAGGCCGGCGGTGCGGGCTTCGACGGCAACAAGTCCGATCTGGAGATCGGCGCGGGCGACGAGAAGGTCACGACCACCACCGAGGCCACGACCACGACCGTCGCCGAGCAGGCCCCGCAGACCGTGCAGGTCGTGGCGGCCAACGGCTCCGGCACCAGCGGCCTGGCGGGCAAGACCGGCCAGCTGCTCGCCCAGTCCGGCTACACGCAGGTGGTGGCGACCGACTCGCTGCAGCCCGTGACCGCGTCGCAGGTGCTCTACGCCACGGGCTACGACGCCAACGCCAAGTCGATCGCCACGATCCTCGGGCTGCCCGAGACCGCGGTCCAGCCGTTCGCCCCCGGCACGCAGGTGGCCAAGAACCAGCCGGCGACCGCCGGCGTGTTCGTGATGATCGGCCCGGACCTGACCGCCAAGCTCAACGGCGCGGCGGGCACCGGCGGCGCCACCACGACCACCGTGGCCGGCGGCGGCAGCGGCACCGGTGGCGGGACGACCGGCACGGGTGGCGCGACCACCACGACCGTGAAGTCGGGGACGTCCGGCTCGGGCAACGCCACCACGACCACCGGCGGCTGACCGCCGACGTGAGCGACCTCGACGCGCTCGAGCCGTTCCGCACCCACGCCGCCGATGCGCTGGTGGTGTTCGACTTCGACGGCACGCTCGCGCCGATCGTCGACGAACCGGCCGCGGCGGCGCCCATGGAGGGCGTCCCTGCAGCGCTGGAACGACTGGCGGCCCGCTTCGGCGAGGTCGCCGTCCTCTCGGGCCGACCGCTCGAGTTCCTGGAGCGCTGGTTCCCCGAGCCGTCGGGCGTCACGCTCGTCGGTCTCTACGGACTCGAGTCGCGCCGCCTCGGCGAGCGGGCCGACCATCCCACCTCCGGGGTCTGGCGCGAGACCATGGCCGACGTCGCCGGCCTGGCTCGCCTGCGGGGGCCCGACGGCATGGACATCGAGCTGAAGGGGCTGTCGATCACGCTGCACTACCGGCGGCGGCCGGAGCTCGAGGCGGAGGTGGTCGCCTGGGCGGAGCAGATCGCCGGGCCGACCGGCCTGCGGGCCCGACCCGCCAAGATGAGCGTGGAGCTGCACCCGCCGATCGACGAGGACAAGGGGACGGTGCTGCACCGCTTGGCCGCGTCGCACACGGGCCCGGTGCTCTTCGCGGGCGACGACGTCGGCGACGTGCCGGCGTTCCGGGTGCTCGACGAGCTGCGCGGCGCCGGGCGATCCGTGCTGGCCGTGGCCGTGGACGGCCCCGAGGTGCCCTCCGCCCTCACCGGTCGGGCGGACCTGGTGGTCGACGGACCGGCCGCCGTGGCCGACCTCGTCCTGGCGCTCGCGACCTGACCCCACATCCGGACTGACCCTGCCGCCCCGCCCGTTCTGTGATGCCCGTGACCGGGTTTTCCCGGTCGGGAGCATCACAGAGCCGGCGGGCGAGGCCGGCTGGCTCAGTCGTCGAGGGCGGCGAGCTGGTCGTCGAGCCAGTCGGTCGGCGTGCGCGACTCGGCGGACCGCCGCAGCATGGCGGCCCTGGCCTTCCGCTCGCCGGGGTCCCGGTCGAGCGCGGCGGCCAGCGCGTCGGCGGTCGCCTCGATGTCGAACGGCGAGATGCCGTCGGCCGCACCGACCAGCTCGGTCCAGGCCCCGGCCTCCGTGGACAGCACCAGCTGCCCGTCGCGCTCGTTGACCATCGGCCCTTCCTTGGCGACCAGGTTCAGGCCGTCGCGGACGGGGTTGACCAGCAGCACGTCGTACCGGCGCAGCGCGGCGACCGACCGCGGGAAGTCGTCGTCGGTCATCAGCTCGATCGGCGTCCACCCACCGTCGGCCCACCGCTCGTTGACCTCGGCCGCCGCCGCCTCCACCTCGTCGCGGTAGCGGGCGTACGCCGGCACGCCGAGCCGCGACGGGTAGCAGCACGCCACGAACGTGACGCGGCCGCGCAGGTCGGGCCGGCGCTCCAGCAGGACGTCGTAGGCGCGGAAGCCGCGCACGATGTTCTTGGACAGCTCCATGCGGTCGACGCGCACGATCAGCTGCCGGTCGGCGACGAGCTCGTCCAGGTCCACGAGCGCGTGCTCGCAGTCCTCCTCCCGCACCACGCGGCGGAGGTCGTCGATGTCGCTGTTCAACGTGGACGCGAAGACCTTGGCCCGGCCCGCGTCGGGCACCGTGCCCCAGCGGTCCTGGACCGCGGCGTAGTTGTCCGCCCACTCCGGCACGTGGAACCCGCAGGCGTCGTGCGCGGCGAGCGCGTCGAGCATCTCGACGAGGGGACCCGTGGCCATGACGCGCGCGTTGTCGGGCCCGGCGAACGGCGTGTGGTGGAAGTGGACCAGCGCCAGGTCGTCTCGGGCAGCGCGCACGATCGGGGCGAGCATCGTCAGGTGGTAGTCCTGCACGAGCACGACGGCGTCCTGCGGCGCGTGGTCGATCACGGCCGTGGCGAACCGGCGGTTGACCGCCTTGTACGACTCCCAGCACTCGTGCCACGCCGCGTCGAGCTCCGGCTCCCGGGTCAGGTCGAACAGGCCGTGGTGCATGAACCACAGCGTCTGGTTGGCGACGACGTCGTAGTAGCGATCGAACTCGTCGGCCGGGATGTCGACCAGGTGGACGGGGTGACCCTGCGCGGCGGGCAGGTCGTCGGCCGCTGCCTTGCGGTCGGCGTCGGACAGCGCCGCGGCGATCCACGTGATCCGGCCCTCGTCCATGAGCGGCGCGAGACCGGAGACCAGCCCGCCCCCGCCGCGTTGGGGGACGAGCGTCCCGTCCTCGTCCCTGTAGCTGAGAGGCCCGCGGTTGGACGCGAGGACGATGGGTCGATCGGCCGTGTCCACGTATCCACCCTACGAGGTCGGCCCCGGGGTCCCTGCCGGCACCCACCCTTCACCGGGCGTCGCGAGCATCGTCGCCACGTAGGCTCCACGGCCGTGCGCATCGTGGTGGCTCCCGACAAGTTCCGGGGCACGGTGACCGCGAGCGAGTGCGCTGAGGCGCTGGCCGGACCGCTGCGCTCGGCGGGTCACGACGTGGTGGTCCGTCCCATGGCCGACGGCGGCGAGGGCACGCTCGACGCCCTGGGTGGTCCGAACCGGCGCACGGTCGTGACCGGTCCGGTCGGGGACCCGGTCGAGGCGGAGTGGCGCCTCTCCGGTCGGAGCGCGGTGATCGAGATGGCCCGCGCGTCGGGCCTGGCGATCGCCGGCGGGCCCGAGGAGAACGACGCGGTCGCCGCCTCCACGCACGGCACCGGCGAGCTGATCGCCGCCGCACTCGACGCCGGCGCGAACGACGTGGTGGTGGGCGTCGGCGGCTCGGCGACGACCGACGGCGGACTGGGCGCGCTGCGGGCGCTGTACCCGGTCCACCGGCTGCGGGGCGTGCGCCTGACCGTCGCGTGCGACGTGCGCACCCGCTTCGTGGACGCCGCCCGCGACTTCGCCCCGCAGAAGGGCGCCTCGCCCACCCAGGTCAAGCTCCTCGAACGGCGGCTGGAGCGGCTGCAGCAGGTCTACCTGGACGAGTACGGCGTGGACGTGTCCGAGCTGGAGTGCGCGGGCGCAGCGGGCGGCCTGGCGGGCGGCCTGGCGTGCGTGGGCGGCGAGCTGCTCAGCGGCTTCGACCTGGTCGCGGAGCGCCTCGACCTGGACGCGGACGTGGAGGGCGCCGACCTGGTCGTGACCGGTGAGGGGTTCCTGGACGAGGAGTCCTTCGACGGCAAGGTCGTGGGCGGGATCGTCGACCTGGCCCGTCACGTCGGCGTGCCCGTGGTCGCGGTCGTGGGGGAGTGCTTCGACGGGGCCGACGCGCTGGTGCCGACGGTCTCGCTCACCGCTCGCTTCGGTCGGGAGCGCGCCATGGCCGAGACCGCCGCGCTGCTCGCCGAGGTCGCACCGGAGCTGCCGGCGTTCGCGTCGCCGGGCTGACGTGAGCCGCCGTCGCTCTGGCGGCGGGATCGGTCGTGTGACGACCGTTCCGCACGCCGAAGCCGGTCGCAGGTGGCCGGACCGCCCGCCTCAGTCGGGGTCGTAGCGGATGGCGTCGTCCATCTCCATGGGCCCGGCGGCGCCGTGGCGCATGGTGGCCCGGACCGTCAGGAAGTCGACGGTGGCGCGCACGTCGTGGACGCGCACCAGGTCCTGGTCCTGCAGGTCGACCGACGACAGCACGCCGAGCGTGCCGGCGCCGCGGTCCCGGGGCAGCTGCCCGGTCAGCACGCCGACGAAGTCCTTGCGCGACACCGCCCACAGCACGCGGTCGATGCCGAGCTCGGCGCGCAGCCGCGGCACTGCCCGCAGCACCGCGACGGTCTCGTCGGGCGCCTTGTAGAGGTCGGGCCCGGGGTCGAGGATCACCTGGTCCCGGTGCACGCCCGCACGGTCGAGCCACTCCATGCGCTCGGCGACGAACCGCAGGCAGTCCTCGACCGGGTCGGCCAGCCGCTCGCCCCGGGGGCGGCGCTGCTTGGGCACACCGGGGTTGAAGGCCACGACGATCGACGCGGGTGAGCCGGCGACCAGGTCGGCCAGCTCCAGGTCGGTGAGTCCCGACGGATCGTTGACGATGGTCGCCCCGCACTGCAGCGCGGCATCGGCGACCTGGTGCCGGTAGGTGTCGACCGACAGGGTCACGTCGGGCACCCGGTCCCGGACCGCGGCCAGCACCGGCAGCAGGCGGGCGAGCTCGTTGTCGACCGAGATCTCGGGCTGGTCCGTGCGCAGCGACTGGGCGCCGACGTCGAGCACGTCCGCGCCGTCGGCGACCATCTCGGCGGCCAGGTCGGCCCCGTCCTCAGCCGCGACCTTGTTCTCGGAGAACGAGTCGGGCGACGCGTTGAGCACGGCGAACACGCCCGGGCGGGCGAGGCCCTGGCCGGTGGGCGCGCTCACCGCTCGACCGTCCGGTCCTGGTCGCGACCCGCGCGGACGAGGTCCAGGTAGGCGGCCACCTCGATCATCGGGGGGCGCTCCGACACGTCGACGGGGTGCGGCGCGCAGCCGGGCCGCAGGAGCTCCGCCACCGCGGGGACGGGGGCGGCCCCGTCGGCGACGTGCAGCCCGGACGACTGCGCGTGGCGCAGGATCGTCTGCGTGACGGCCATGGCCTGCGGCCCCAGGTCCTCCAGCGGGCGGTTGCGGTGGCGGCGCTCCTGCAGATCCACCTGCACCAGGCCGGTGGTGCCGCGCTGGCGGAGGTAGTGGAGGAGCATGCCGACCTCGACGCCGTAGCCCTGCACGAACGGCAGCCGCTCGAGCACGCTGCGCCGCCCGCCGTACTCGCCCGACAGGGGTTGGTAGAGGCCGGCGAGCGCCGGGAAGAGGAGCGACAGCAGCGGCCGCGCCACCAGCTCGGTGACCCGCCCGCCCCCCACGCCATCGGCCTCGGGCCGGTGGTAGAAGCCCTTGACCAGCTCGACGTCCGGCTCGCAGAGCAGGGGCCCGAGCAGGCCGGTCACCAGGTGCGCGCTGAAGTCGCTGAGGTCGGCGTCGCACCACAGGACCAGGTCGCCCGTCGTCACGTGCAGCGACTTCCAGAGCACCTCGCCCTTGCCGTGGCCGCGGCCGAACTCTCCCAGCACGTCCCCGGCGTGGACGACCCGGGCGCCGGCGTCGGCGGCGCGCCGCGCGGTGGCGTCGACCGAGTGGTCGTCGATCACGACGAGCTCGTCGACCAGACCGACCTCGACGGCGTCGCGGACCAGCACCTCGACGATCGCGCCGACCGTGGTCGCCTCGTTGCGGGCGGGCAGGCAGACCGACACGGTGGTGGTGCCCTTGGCCGCCAGCAGCTCGTCGACCGGGTGGTCGGCGTGGTGGAACGACCGGATGGGCGGGCAGTCCAGCGCGGCGCCGGCGTCGGTGGTCACGTCGGTGGGCTGGCGTCGGTCGTCCGGGCCGGTGGTCGGTCGCTGCTCGCTGGTCATGGGTGCATCGTCGTGATCGGACCCGGCCGGGCCGATCGGAACGGCCCGGGCAACCTATCCGCACCGCTGGCGGGAATCGTGCGCGCCGTCCGTGAGTTGAGTCAGTGGCGTCGCCACCTGCGGGACTTCACGTGGCCCCCACGGCTGGTGGAGAATGCGACGCCTGTGACGGGGCGCAGCCCCGGACGCTCGACCGCCGAGCGACAGATCGAGGAGCACGACATGGTGACGATCAGGATCCCGACCACCCTCCGGACGCTGACCGGCGGTTCGTCCTCGGTGGAGGTCGAGGGGGCGACGATCGGTGAGGTGCTGGCCAACCTCGACGCCGCGCACCCCGGGTTCAAGGACCGCCTCTTCGACGAGAACGGCGGTCTGCGCCGGTTCGTCAACGTGTTCCTGGCCGACGACGACGTGCGCTACCTGGACGGCGTCGACACGGCGGTGAACGACGGCGCCGAGGTGTCGATCATCCCGGCCGTCGCCGGCGGCTGACGCTCCCCTCCGTCCCTTCCGCTCATCGTCCGGTCGTCGGCCGCCTTCCGACCGGCGGGCGACAGTGCGCTGCGTCGCGGGTGACCACAGGACCACCCGCTGGGCCTGAATTCCCCCCGCCCACCCCCTAGCGGTCCCTGCCGGGGCGCGGTTGACTCGTGTTCAGGTTCCGCCGACCGCTCGGCGGGCCGGGCGCCCTCCGGGGGGAGGGCGTGGCGATTCCTGATGGGGGAAACATGGGCGATCGAACTCGACATCTCGGCCTGTTCGCGGCCGTCGTCATGGCCGTCGGGCTGCTGGCGGCGTGCGCGCCGGAGCCGGCACCACCTGGCACCACGACGGTGCCGGACGACCCGAACGGTCACTACGTGGCCACGACCGGCGAGGACACCGGGACCTGCTCGGCGAGCGCGGACCCGTGCCTGACGATCGGCTACGCGACCTCGCAGGCCGATACCGGCGACACCGTCTACGTCGCCGCCGGCACCTATCCCGAGGTGGTCGTCCCCGATCGGGACATCACCTACAAGGGCGCCAACGCCGGCGTCCCTGCCGGCACCGAGCCGGGCACCCGTGGCGCCGAGTCGGTGGTCAAGGGCTTCCGCACCCCGGGCAACCCCGGCACCGCGTCGTACTCGATCACGATCGACGGCTTCCGCATCGAGCCGCAGGGTGACGCTGCGCTGATCTCGGCCACGCTGCAGCCGCTCGTGTGGCTGCGGGGCGGCACGTCGACCGTCGTGCAGAACAACGTCTTCAACGGCGGCGACTTCGTGCCGGACTGCACCTACACCTGCACGACCATGACGGACTCGGCCTTCATCGTGCAGAGCGGTGGCGTGACGTTCACGGCCAACACCGTCGAGAACTTCCGTCGGCCGGTGCAGATCAACCAGGCGCTCGGCGCTCCTGCCACGTCGGCCGTGGTGTCGAACAACTCCTTCACCGGCGTCACCTCGCGGGCGCTGGCCCTGGCAGGTGCGACGGGCGTGCAGATGGCCGGCCAGACGGTGACGGGCAACTCGTTCGACGCCACGGGCCGGACCGCTCCGTCGTCGCCGGCGGGCATCACCGTGTCCAACGGCGGCAACTCGATCACCGGCAACACCTTCACGGCGCTGTCGTCGGGTGTCTACGTGGACCTCTGCAAGAAGTTCATCACGAACGACAACCAGATCACCGGCAACGACTTCCTCGGCAACGGCGGGGGCGTCAACATCTCGGTCAACACCGACGGCGGCCAGTGCGTGTCGTCGGCGACCGAGGGGTCGGGGGGTTGGGTCGTCGGTGCCGGCCGCATCAACGGCATGGTGATCAGCGACAACAACTTCTCCGGCAACAGCAGCTACGCCATCCGCCACGCTGCGTTCAACTGGGGCTTCTTCACCGCCGCTGCGCCGCTGTCCTCAGGCATCGACGCCACGTGCAACCACTACGGCAGCGAGGACGCTCCGGCGTACGCGGAGTACTCGTACCCGCCGGGGACGATCGCTCCGAACCCGGATGGGATCATCGGCACCGCGGCTCCCGAGGCGCCGATCGACTTCACCCCGTGGCGGACCGCACCGGCGCCGGCGGGCGCCTGCGACGGCGGGCTCTGAGCCGGCCGGTTCCGACACGTCGCGCTCCTGCGGCTCTGTGATGCTCCCGACCGGGAAATCCCGGTCCCGAGCATCACAGAGCCCGGGGGAAGCCGAGTGAGCGGCTCGACGTCGCGGTCGTAGGCTCGCGACGTGCACGAGGACGACGAGCCGTTCGGCCACGAGCCCGACGACGATCCGGACGACACGTCCGAGTTCGATCCGCTGCTGCCGCCGTTCCTGGTCCCGGTGTCCGACGAGCTGGCGCCGCCGATCGAGCCCGTCCGCGCGACCGGGGTGCCGCAGCGCTACCGGCGGTCGATCGGCGCCAGCGTGGTGGCCGCCGGCCTGATCGGTCTTCGCGACGTCATCGAGGAGCCCAAGGACGATCGCCCCGTCGTCGAGCAGTTCGCGGACGAGGGCGACAGGGACCGCCCGATCGAGGTCGAGCTCGACCCCGAGGACCCGTCGGCCAGCGTGGTCCGCCTCCGCGAGGTCTGACGGGCGCCGGCGATCGGCCGGCGCCACGCATCGGAAGCCTTGAGCGGCCTAGATCGAGGCGAGGAACCCGGCGCGGTCGGGGCCGAGGTCGGGCTCGGGAGGACGGTTGTCCTTGTCCTGGTACACGGCCATCACACGACCGATGACGTCCGCGTTCGACATGAGCGAGTCGGGCGCATCGAGCAGGTTCAGCATCCGCAGGAACGCCCGCAGCACCACCGGGTCCACGCGCAGCGCCGGGAGGAGCCCGTCGCGCAGGAGCGTGCGGGCGAACTCTGCGGGGTCGGCCTCGCCGGGGGCGGTCTCATCAGCGGGGGCGTCCGCGGTGGCGGCCTGCTCGGCAGCCCGCTTCGCCCGTTCGGCCTGGTCCCGGGCCATGCGGTCCTGGTTCACCGCCGCCTTGTACCAGGGGATGACCTGGGCACGGGTGGCCTGCTCGTACGCGACCGACCGCGCCAGGTGCGACTCGTAGGTGTCGGCCCCGACCTCGTCGATCAGATCCGAGAGCACCTGGGCCTGCACCATGGCCAGGCTGCAGCCCCGCCCGTAGAGCGGGTTGGTGGCCGTGTGGGCGTCGCCGACGGCGTGGAAGCCGGCGACGACCGGGTGGCCGTCCTCGTCCAGGAACCGGCGGCGACGGTTGATGAGCCCGCCCATGACCTGGACGCCGTTGATCGGGTGCGACCGTCCCGGCTCCACGTACGGCGCGGTGGCGGTGAAGAGTCCGGCGGCGACCAGGAACGTCTCGTCGTCGAGCAGCAGCTTGCGCATCTCGGCATCGTGCGTGCCGACGGCGAAGGTGATCGAGAACGTGCGGTTGTCGCCGGGGAACACGCCGTACTTCACATAGCCGAGGTCACCGCCGATCGGGCCGGTGAGCGGGGGCATCTCGGCGCCGTCCTCCAGCTCGAAGAATCGGGAGAGGTAGATGATGCCGGTGTCCTCGGAGACCTCGTCGACGACGATGCCGTGCGGCTCGAGCAGCGCCGGCACGTCGCTCCGGCGACCACCGGCGGCCACGACGACATCGGCGTCGAGCGCCGTGCCGTCGTCGAGCTCCACACCGACGACCTGAGGTGCGGCCGGGGTGGAGCCGTCGGCATCTTCGTCCTGTCCGGGTGTCGTGCACAGTGCGGTGACCGCCACGCCGTGCAGGAGCTCCACGTCGCCCTCGGCCAGCGCGAGTCGTCGGAGCACCCATTCGAACGTCGTGCGGCGCACGGCCAGGCCGACCAGGTCCTCGTCGCCGGGTTCCGGTTCGAGCTCCATCCCGTCGGGCGGCATGTCGAGGAACCGCATCTCGGTCGCCCCGGCGTCGATGAGCTGCTCGAGCACGTCGGGGTGGCGGTCGCGGAGCAGGTTCCGCAGGCGGGCCAGGAACGCGTGCGAGTGCCGGACCTGCGGCGCGCCGTGGCGGTCCCAGTCGAAGGCGCCGTGGGGATCGGCCGGCAGCGGGGTGTCGTCGCGCTCGACGATCGTGACGTGGTGGCCGGCCCGCGCCGCGCACAGGGCCGTACCGAGCCCTCCCACCCCGGCGCCGATGACCACGATCCGTGCCACGGTTCCCTCCACTGCCCCTCGGGGGCGGTCTTGACCGGGCGGTCAAGTCACCGGGGCACGGTATCGGGCACGTCATGGGCCCTCAAGGGTCCGTCGGCGGCACGATCCTGCGAGGATGCCTTGACAGGCATATAACTAGCAAGGCATGTTGGGCGCATGTCCTTCGACGTGCTCGCCGAACCGCATCGCCGCCACCTCCTGGAGCTGCTGCGCGACGGGGAGCGACCGGTGGGGGAGCTCGTCGAGGGTCTCGGTCTGAGCCAGCCGGCGGTGTCCAAGCATCTGCGGGTGCTGCGCGACGCCGGACTGGTCGAGGTCCGGCCCGACGCCCAACGGCGGCTGTACCGCCTCCGCCCTGCGCCACTGATGGAGCTCGACGAGTGGATCGGGTCCTTCCGGCAGCTCTGGGCGGACTCGCTCGACCGACTCGACGCCCACTTGGAGGAGCAACCGTGAGCCCCGAACCCAGCGATGCACCCACCACGGCTACGACGCCGTCCGGCCCTCCCCGGGAGGGCCGCCTCGTCACGATCGACGGGCGCACGGCGCTGCGCTTCGAGCGGCGCTTCAGCCACCCGATCGACCGCGTGTGGCGCGCCATCACTGCACCCGAGGAGATGCGCCGGTGGTTCCCGTCCGAGGTGATCGGCGAGCGCAGCCCGGGCGCGCCGCTGCGCTTCGACGACGAGTCCCATCGTCAGGAGGCGATCGAGGCGGGGGAGCCGACGAGGGCCGAGGGGCCCGAGTTCACCGGTCGCGTGATCGCCTTCGATCCTCCGAACGTCTTCTCCTTCACGTGGGGTGCGGAGCTGCTGCGCTACGAGCTGACCCCCGACGGCGAGGGCACGCGCCTGGTGTTCACCCAGGTGCTGAGCCATCCGTCGGTGGCGGCCCGCAACGGCGCCGGCTGGCACGTGTGCCTGGCCGAGCTGGACTCGTTGCTCGACGGCGCGAGCTCCGGCGATGAGGGCGCCGGCGCGGGCGAGGGTGCCGGCGAGGGGACCGAGGACGGCGGCTTCGAGATCTACGACGACTACATCGCGGCGGTCGGTCCGGCCGCCGGTGTCGCCCACGCCGACGGGTCCATGACCTGGGAGCGGGGCACGCACGTCGATCCGGAACGGGTACGGCAGGTGGTCACCGACGACCTGACCGGCTGGGGCGCGGCGGACCGGGCCGGTGAGCCGCTGCGCTGGGAGGTGTCGGGTGGCGACGGGTCGACGGTCATCCGCCTGACGCACGGGGCGATCGGTGATGACGTCGAGCTGGCCGCCGCCTGGCACGCCCTGCTGCTGCAGCTCGACATGTACCTGGCCGCCGGGCAGCTGATGCCGGCGGATCCGGCCGCCTTCGTCCCGATGTACCGGGAGGTCCTCGGGCCCTGAGCCCCGCTGGTCCGGAGAGAGCGGCTGAGCTCGCTGTCGGCCGGTCGGAGGGCTGTTAGCACTCCGGCATCGCGAGTGCTAAGAATGTCTGGCACTCACCTGCCGCGAGTGCCAACGCCAGCCCGGCGCATCGGCTCACCGGCTGGGACCCGACCGCCACAGTTTCCAACGGAGGACTCATGGCCAAGATCATCCAGTTCGACGAGGACGCCCGACGCCATCTCGAGGCGGGCATGAACCAGCTCGCGGACGCCGTTCGCGTCACGCTCGGCCCGAAGGGTCGCAACGTCGTCCTCGCCAAGAAGTGGGGCGCCCCGACGATCACCAACGACGGCGTGTCCATCGCCAAGGAGATCGAGCTGGACGACCCGTACGAGAACATCGGCGCCTCCCTGGTGAAGGAGGTCGCCAAGAAGACCGACGACGTCGCCGGTGACGGCACCACCACCGCCACGGTGCTCGCTTGGTCGATGGTGCGTGAGGGCCTCCGCAACCTGGCCGCGGGCGCCAACCCGATGGGCATCAAGCGGGGCATCGAGGCGGCCGTCGAGTCCGCCGTCGCCAAGATCCACGAGCTCGCCGTCGAGGTCGACTCCAAGGACCAGATCGCCCAGGTCGCGTCGATCTCGGCCGCCGACAAGGAGATCGGCGAGTTGATCTCCGAGGCGATCGACAAGGTCGGCAAGGACGGCGTGATCACCGTCGAGGAGAGCCAGACCTTCGGCATGGGCCTGGAGTTCACCGAGGGCATGCGCTTCGACAAGGGCTACATCTCGCCCTACATGGTCACCGACACCGAGCGCATGGAAGCCGCGCTCGACAACCCGTACATCCTGTACGTGTCGTCGAAGATCACGAACGTCCGTGATCTCGTGCCCGTGCTCGAGAAGGTCATGCAGTCGGGCAAGCCGCTCGTCATCATCGCCGAGGACATCGAGGGCGAGGCCCTGGCCACCCTGGTGGTCAACAAGATCCGCGGCACCTTCAACTCGGTCGCCGTCAAGGCGCCGGGCTTCGGCGAGCGCCGCAAGGCGATGCTGCAGGACATGGCCATCCTCACCGGCGGCCAGGTCGTGTCGGAGGAGGTCGGCCTCAAGCTCGAGAACGTCGACCTGAGCCTGCTCGGCTCCGCCGACAAGGTCGTCGTCACCAAGGACGAGACCACGATCGTCAACGGCGGCGGCTCCAAGGAGGACCTCGAGGGTCGCATCGCCCAGATCAAGGCCGAGATCGAGAACACCGACTCGGACTACGACCGGGAGAAGCTGCAGGAGCGCCTGGCGAAGCTGTCCGGCGGCGTGGCCGTCCTCAAGGTCGGCGCCGCCACCGAAGTGGAGCTCAAGGAGAAGAAGCACCGCATCGAGGACGCCGTCTCCACGACCAAGGCCGCCATCGAGGAGGGTGTCGTCGCCGGCGGTGGCGTGACCCTGCTCCGTGCCCAGGCCGGCGTCGACGAGCTCATCAAGAAGCTCGAGGGGGACGAGGCCACCGGTGCCACGATCATCTCCCGTGCGCTCGAGGGCCCGATCAAGCAGATCGCCGAGAACGCCGGCATGGAGGGTGGCGTCGTCGTCGAGCGGGTGCGCTCGCTCAGCAAGCCGGCCGAGGGCCTCAACGCCGCCACCGGCGAGTACGAGGACCTGGTCGCCGCCGGCATCATCGACGCCGCCAAGGTGACCCGCTCGGCGCTGCAGAACGCTGCGTCGATCGCTGCGCTGTTCCTGACCACGGAGGCCGTGGTCGCCGACGCTCCGGAGAAGGCCGCTGCCGGCGGCGCCCCGGGCATGGGCGACATGGACTTCTGATCGGGACAGACGTCTGATCAGCACCTGATCTGCACGAAGGGCGGTCCTGCGGGGCCGCCCTTCGTCGCGTCCGCCGGTCGCTCCCCTTCTCGGTGCTCGCATCGTCGCTCTACGACGACCAGCGCACCGAGAAGGACGGCGACCGTCGAACTTGGGCATGAGCGGCCACTGGCTGGTCCGTGGTGCCCAAGGTTGGCCGACCGGTCCGTTCAGCCGGGGCAGCCCTCGAACAGGTCGTCGGAGACCATGCCCTCGTCCTCATTGCCGTAGCGCAGCTCGGCGATCCGGTCGTAGGCGGCGACGAGGTCGGCGTCCGACATCGACGGCACGACGGCCGGATCGAGGTCGATGCGATCAGCTCCGGCGATCACCGATGAGACGATGCTGCTTCGCGACATCTGGCCCTGCCACTCCGTCTCGAGCATGGGACCGTCGAGCGCGAGTGACCGCTCGTACAGCGCGACGAGCTGGTCCTGGGGCAGGGCCGGGACCGACACCGGGTCGATACCGAGCCGGTCGGCGTCATCGATCACCCACTCCTCGAGGTCGTCCCGGGTCCACTGGCCGCCGCTCGTCCCGATCGTCGGCTCACCGTCCGACTCGACGTCGAACCCCTCGTCGTAGGACATGGCGTCGTCCTCGAGCTCACCGAAAGCGATGACCGTCGCCGGGTCCGGTGCGACGATCGAGATCGGCGCACCGAGGTCGGTGAACTCGTACGTCATCGTGCCGGTGCTGGCGCTCTCGACGTCGAGGAACATGCAGTCCTCGTACGCCTCGTCCACGGTGTTGGTGAACCGGATCTCGACCCGTCCGACCTCGTCGCCCGCTGCGAGCACCGTCAGCTCGAGCGTCGTGTGGTCGTGCAGGTAGTCGACGAGCTCCGCCACTCGGCTCTTGACGTCCTCGGGGAGCGAGCCCTCGCCGAACATGAACATGGTCGACAGCATCCCCGTCATCGGATCGACGCCATACAGCTCGAAGAGCTGATCGCCGCCCAGGCTGATTCGGTAGCGGTCGAACGAGCGGTCGCCGATCTTCGCCGATCCATCGGTCCGCACGTCCCGTGCGCGCGAGAGCATCCGGTCCAGCCGCGACAGGATCTGTGGAGCCGTTGCGTCGCTGCCGGCCATCGAGTCCATGGTCATCATCGCGGCGGCGACCTCGGGATCGACGTCGTCGGGGAGGTCCATCTCGGCGATCCCCTCCGGAGTCGGCGTCATCCTGATCCACGACTTGCCCGCGAGGCTCGAGGCGTCGACGTCCCAGTACTCCTCGGTGGCCGGGCCGATCTTCTCGTAGGCGACACCGTCCGCGATGAGGGTGGTCGTGGGGTCCTCGTCCTCCCACGTCTCGGTCCCGATGATGTCGTCGCCCGAGAACTCGCCGGTCCGAGTCACGTCGGCCGCGTCCTCGTCATCCATCGTGAACGTGTAGCGACCGGTGCCGCTGAACGTCTCCCGGACCGCGGCCTCGAACGCCACCGGCGCCGTGTCGCCGTCGGTGCGCAGCACCTGCTCGCCGCCGTCGCCGGTGCACGACGCGCCGAGCAGTCCCAGCCCGACCACGCACACGGCAGCGGTCGCCCGCGCTCTTCCCATGACGTCCACCCTTCCGACGGAGCCCGCGCTCCTGCGGTCGAGCGTACCGACAGGTCGCCCACCCGTGACCTGGGCATTCCTCCTCGCCTGACGCCGGTTCCGTGTGTGGTGATCGTCGCTCCACGACGACCAGCGCACCGAGAACCGAGGGTTCCAGCCGAACTTGGGCATGAGCGACCACTGGTTGGTCCGTGGTGCCCAAGGTCGGCCGATGGCTCATCGCAGGAGCCGCGCGGCTCGGTACCCTCGTCGAAGGGTCGAGAGGAGCGGGACCGTGACTCGTATCGGAAGGTTCGTGTCGGGCGCGCTGGCGCTGGTCGTGGTCGGTGCCGGACTCGTCGGGTGCACCGGTGACGACGGCGAGGTGGTCGTCACCGATGACAGCAGCCCGGAGGACGTGCTCGCGACCGCCGCGGCGACGACCTTCGAGGGCACCGGCCGATTCCGCGGCGAGTTGCGGCTGAAGTCGTTCGGTGTCATCCACCAGGAGGGCGAGTTCTCCGGCGACGACGTCGCCGTTCGGGTGAAGATCGAGCCGTCGCCTGAGTCGCTGGCGCAGCACCCCACCGATCCGGATCTGCTGAGCACCGAGCGACGCACGGTCGACGGACGGTCGTACGGCCGCTCCGCCTCCATGGACCGATGGCAGCAAGCGCCCGATTCGTCCGGATCGTCGGAGTACCGGCCGGACCAGATCGCCGCTGTCCTCCGGCAGTTGGACGGCATTGAGGAGACCGGCGCTGACGAGGTCGACGGGGACCCTGTCACGACGTACGCCGGTCGGGTGGACCCCGCAGAGCTCGACACGGCCTTCGGCGGAAGCTCCAGCGGCGCCGACGAGATCCCGGAGGATCAGATCCCTCCGGAGTTGCTGCGGATGCGTCGCCTCAGCCAGCTCGCCCTCGCAGCCCTCGACGCAGACGTGACGGTCGCTATCGATGACGACGGCCGACTCCGGCACCTCGTCGTGGACGTCGTCGGCGACCTCCCCGCCGAGCTCGCCGACTGCGCGTTCTTCCAACAGCCGGGAGGCGATCCACGGATCCGGGTCGAGCTGACCTACTTCGATCTGGGAGCGGACGTCACCATCGAGGCACCCGACCCGGCGTTGGTCGACGACGGGTTCATCGGCATTGTGGGTGAGCCCGAAGATGCCTCGGCGCTTGACCCGGAGGACGACATGACGATGCTCGAGACGAGCGACGGTCCGATACCGAGGATGGCGCTGGTGTTCGCGCTCACCGACGCCGCCCTGCTCGGCGACATCGCCCTCGATCCGTCGACGGTCGACGGCCTGCCCGACGACGTGCTCGTCTCCCGCTTCGAGGAGCTCAAGGCGATCCGTGGGGGCGATGTGTGGGGCGGCACGACGCTGGGACCGTCGGAGGACGACACGACCACGACGATGCTGGGTGGAGCGGACGAGTCGGAGAACGAGTCGTTCGACGACGTCTTCGAGGGCTGCCCGGCCTGAACCTCGATTCCGTGTGCG
>JAEXGP010000334.1 GCA_023450775.1 Actinomycetes bacterium
GCACCAGGCGGATGATCGTGGCGTCCACGAGCACGGCGGTCGCCAACCCGATGCCCATCATCTTCACCGTCACGCTGGGCGACATGGCGAAGGCGAGGAACACCGAGATCATCACGAGCGCGGCGCAGGTGATCACCCGGGCGGTGGCGCTCAAGCCGTCGACCACGCTGCGGTGCGGGTCGCCTGTCCGGTCGTACTCCTCCCGGATGCGGGAGAGCAGGAACACCTCGTAGTCCATCGACAGCCCGAACACGATGGCGAACACCATGACGGGTACGAACGCCGTCACCGGGACGGGTCCGTCGAGGCCGAGCAGCCGGGCGCCCCAACCCCACTGGAACACTGCGACCAGCACGCCGTAGGCGGCGCCGATCGACAGCAGGTTCATGATCGCCGCCTTGAGCGGGACGACCAGGGAGTGGAAGAGGACGACGAGGAGCAGGAACGACATCAGCACGACGGCGCAGATGAACACGAGCAGCCGACTCGAGAGTCGCTGCGTCAGGTCGACGAGCACGGCCGTGGGACCGGTCACGTGGGCGCTCGCCCCGCTGGCGTCCATGGCGGCGGGCAGCGTGTCGTCGCGCAGGCGATCGACGAGCTCGGACGTCCGGGGCGACTCGGGACCGGTGGTGGGCACGACGGTCAGCACGGCGGTGTCACCGGCCGCGTTGATCTCCGCAGGCAGGACCATCGCGACGCCCTCGGTGCCCCCGAGCTCGTCGGAGAGGTGGTCGAGTACCGCGTCGTCGGCGGCGCGGTCGCCGGCGACGCCGGTGAGATCCACCGCCACGATGATCGGGCCGTTCGCTCCGGGGCCGAACTCCTCGGCGGTGAGGTCGTAGGCCCGCCGCTGGGTGGTCGAGGTGGGTTCGTTGCCCGCATCGGCCCACCCGAGCCGCAGCCCGAGCACCGGTGCGGCCAGGAGCAGCAGCACGACGAGGCCGGCCGAGGCGTAGCGCACCGGGTGCCTGCCGACGTGGTCCGCCCACCGGGCCGCCAGCGGGGCGCGACCAGTGGCGCGGCCCCGCCGCTCGAGGCGCTTCTCATGACGCGTGGTGCGGAGCCGGTCGCCCGACAGCGCCAGCAGCGCGGGCAGGAGGGTGACGGCGGCAGCGACGCTGACAGCGACGACGATCGCGGCGCCGAAGCCGATGCTGGCCAGGATGGGCACGTCGACGAACCACAGGCCGCAGATCGCGACTACCACCGTGCCCCCGGCGAACACGACCGCTTTGCCAGCTGTCGCCGTGGCGGTGGCGGCGGCCGTGCGCACGTCGTCGCCGGCGACCAGGCGCTCACGATGCCGGGTGAGCACGAACAGGGCGTAGTCGATGCCCACGCCCAGGCCGACCATCGCCGCGATCATCGGAGTGATCGTGGAGACGTCCATGGCGGCGGAGAGCAGCATGATCCCGCCCATGCCGACGAGGAGCGAGGCGACCGCCACCAGGATGGGGAGGCCCATCGCCAGGAGCGAGCCGAAGGCGACGAAGAGCACGACGGCAGCGACGAGCAGCCCGATCATCTCGCTGTTGCTCGACGGCGGCGACGCGTTCTCGGGTACCTCGCCGCCGAACTCCACCTGCATGCCCTCGCGCTCGGCGACCAGAGCCGCATCCTCGAGCGCGGCGAGGGCGTCGTCGGGTGCCACATCGGTGACGGGCGCGTCGTAGGCGACGCCGATCACGGCGGTGGTGCCATCCGCGTCCACGCTCGGCGCGGCGGGGTCGAACGGGTCGCTCACGGCGACCACGTGGGGGAGTGCGGCGACCCGGCCGATCATCGACGCGATCGCCAGCCGCTCGGAGGTGATCCCCTCGGGCCGGTGCACGACGATGCGGGCGGAGGCCCCGCTCTGGTCGGGGAACCGCTCGGTGAGCAGGTCGTTGGCCACCTGCGAGTCGACGCCGGGGATCGTGTAGTCGTCCTGCGGGCTGCCGCCGACGACGCCGGAGGCGACGAGGACGACGACCGCGGCGACGAGCCACGCTGCGATCGTCCGCCAGGGGTGGCGGGCCGCACCGAGACCGGTCCGGTAGAGGAGCGACCGCTGGATCGGTCGTGTGGTGGTGGGCGGGGACATCGGTGCCTCCTTCGACGGGCCGGCTCGACGCCGGACGGATACGGTGTATCCGACAATGAGGGATACACCGTATCCGTGTCAAGCGGATACACCGTATTCACATCCGGTGTGTTCGCGGATACGCTGTGCCCATGACACCCAGCGACACGGCATCCCCCGAGGTCGAACGGACCCGCCACCAGATCCTGGAGGCGGCGGGAGAGATCATCTCCACGGAGGAGTTCGACGCCCTCTCCATGCGGAGGGTCGCCACGAGGGCTGGCGTGTCGCTGTCCACGGTGATCCGGCACTTCGGCACCAAGGACGCCCTGCTGGCGGCGCTGGTCGCCCACGGCGACGACGACGCCGAACGGGTCGACAAGCGCCGTCAGATCGACCAGGGCGACGTCGCTGCGGCGGTCCGTGTGGTCGTGGACGACTACGAGCAGGAGGGGGACCAGCTCCTGCACATGCTGGCGCAGGAGCACCGGTTCCCGGAGCTGGCCAAGCTGATGGACATCGGGCGCCGGGGCCACCGGGAGTGGGTCCGATGGGCGTTCGCCCCGCAGCTCGCCGGTCGCAGCGGCGCTCGGCGGACGCAGCTGGAGGATCTCCTGGTGGTCGGCACCGACGTCTACACGTGGAAGCTGCTGCGGCGCGACAAGGGCCACAGCGCCAAGACGACGGCGGCGACGATGACGGCGCTGTGCGAGGCGGTCGCGTCGTGAGCCGGTTCTTGTTCGCGGCGTGGGACGGGGGCGGCACGATCCCGCCCGAGCTCGGCCTGGCCGCCGCGCTGGTCGACCGGGGCCACGAGGTGGTCTTCCTGTCGGACGACACGGTGGAGGACCAGGTGATCGCCGCCGGCGTCGAGTTCACCGAGTGGCAGCGGGCCCCGCAGGCCCGTGCGCGGGACACCGAGCGTGCGCTGATCCGGGACTGGGAGGTGCGCAGCCCGCTGGCGCAGATCCGCCAGATCGGCGACGGGCTGTTCTTCGGCCCTGCCGATCGTCACGCCGCGGACGTGGCCGACGCGATCGAGGCCTACCGTCCTGACGTCCTCGTGGTTGACGCGCTCCTCACCGGGGCGCTGGCCGGAGCCGAGCGGTCGGGACTTCCGACCGCTGCGGTGGCGCCCAACGTCAACATGCTCCGGGCCGTCGGCGTGCCCCCGGTCGGGACCGGGCTGCGCCCGATGAGCGGCCCGATCGGCCGGCTTCGGGACGAGTCGCTGCACCGGCTCACCGAGGTGATGATGGGGACGGGAACACTCAACGACTCTCGTCGAGAGCTCGGGCTGCCACCGGTGCGCTCGCTCGAGGCGGCCATCCGTCGGGCGGACCTGATCCTGCTGCTGACCAGCGAGGCGTTCGACTTCACGCCTGCGATCCCGGATCCGCAGGTGGTCTACGGGGGCGTGCCGGTGCCGGCCGACGAGCGCAGCGGCGCGGACTGGTTCCCGCCCTGGGAGGACGACGGTCGGCCGGCAATCCTGCTGTCGCTGTCCACGACCTACATGCAGCAGGAGGACCTGCTCCAGCGGCTCGTGGACGCGCTCGGGCAGGTGGACTGCCACGCCGTCGTGACGACGGGTCCGGGGCTGCGCGGCCGCCCCCTGGAGCGCGTGCCGTCGAACGTAGACGTGGTCGAGTCCGCTCCGCACGGTGCCGTGCTCCCGCACGTCGACCTGGTCATCACCCACGGCGGCCACGGCACCGTGGTGCGTGCGCTCGGCGCTGGCGTGCCCGTCATGGTCGTTCCGATCGGCCGCGACCAGCCGGACAACGCGGCGCGGGTCGTGCACCACGACGTCGGCGTGTCGGTCTCCCGGCGGTTGTCGGCCGACAAGTTCGCCGCTGCGATCCGCGACACACTCGCCGACCCGTCGCTGCAGGCTCAGGCCCGGGGCATGGCGGTGCGCATGGCTCGGGAGCAGGGCTGCACGAGAGCGGTGGAGGCGCTGCAGGCACTGTCATCCCGACCGGTTTCAAGGGAGACGGTTCGAGCGGGCGCTGATCGCTCGTAGTGCCTCCGCCGGGCGAACTGGTCTCGCTCCGCCGTCGGCTTCCGGCCGACTGAGGATGATCTCCTTGGCCGGATCGCTAGGTCGTGTGGCAGTCGTGACGTGAACTCGACCAGACGCCCAAGCTGCTCATGCTCGGCGACCTCAGCATCGAGCGC
>JAEXGP010000352.1 GCA_023450775.1 Actinomycetes bacterium
ACGGCGCGTCGCGGCTGCCGGTCGTGGGGGAGCGCCTGTCCGACGTCCTGTCCGGCGCCGGCGACGCCACCGGTGGGAACGTGGCGTCGCTCGGCGAGCGGGGCGAGGACTCGGTGCACCGCCTGGCGCTCGTGCTCGGGCTCCTGACGTTCGCGCTGCCGACGATCGTCCTGCTGGCCCTCACCGTGCCGCGACGCCTGCGGACCGCCCGGTCGCTCACGGCCGCCGACCGCGTGCTCGTGGACCTGCAGGACCCCGAGCGCCGGCGGTTGCTCGCCACCCGCGCCGCCATGTCGCTGCCCTACGACGTGCTGGTCCGCCACACCCCGGATCCGTTCGGCGACCTGCTCGCCGGGAACCTCGACGCGCTCGTGGCCGCCGGGCTCGAGGAGGCCGGCCTGGCCGGCACCGGGACGACCTCGTCCGGGCTCAGCTCCGGTGGCGCTCCAGGAACTCCAGCACCGCGGCGTTGAACACATCGTTGCGGTCGCCGACGACCATGTGGCCGGCGCCCGCGACGTCCGCGAACTCGGCGTGGGGCACCCGTTCCAGGAACTCCCGGGCCCCCTCCTCGCTCAACAGGTCGCTCGACCGTCCGCGCACGAGCAGGGTCGGGATCCGAAGGGCGGCCGCCGAGCGTTCGAGCAGGTTGGGTTCGACGACGCTGCTGCGCGTCTCGTCCGACGAGCCGAACTTGCCGGCGACGAACCTCGGGTCCCAGTGCCACCGCCACCGCCCGTCGGGGCCCTGCCGCAGGTTCTTGGCCAGCCCCGACAGGTCCTTGGGCCGGGGCCGGTTGGGGTTGTAGGCCGCGATCACGTCGGCGGCCTCGTCGAGCGAGGCGAACCCGTCCAGGTTCCCGGTCATGAACGCACCGATCCGGTCGGTGCCGCGCGACTCCAGCTTGTGTGCGACGTCCACCAGGACGAGCGCCCGCGCCAGGTCCTCCTGCGGGTCGGCCTGGGCGATCGCGACCATGGACGACAGGCCGCCGAGCGACGCTCCGACGAGCACCGGAGGCTGCGGGATCGATCGGGCGATGGCTGCCGCGTCCGCGGCGAACGCCTGCAGCGTGTAGTCGCCCTCGCCGTCCCACTCGCTGTCGCCGTGGCCCCGCATGTCGACCGTCCAGGCCCGCCATCCGCAGTCCGACAAGAACCGCCAGGTGTTCGACCACGAGTGCCGTGTCTGGCCGCCGCCGTGCAGCAGGACGACCGTCGGCCCGTCCTCGGGCCCGTCCACGTCCGCCGCCAGGCGGATGCCGCCCGACCCCGTCAGATCCGTCCGCACGAACCCTCCTCCGTCATGCCGATCCCGTCCGGATGTCGATCAGCACCTTCGCCAGCTCGCCGGGCTGCGACAGGAACGGCGAGTGCGACGCCGCCATCTCGACCACCAGGTCCACGCCCACCTCGGCGACCATCCGGTCCTGCTCCTCGGGCGGCACCGCACGGTCCAGGTCGCAACGCACGTACGCCCGCGGAACCGAGCCCCATCGCTCCTGGCTGGTGACGATCGTGCTCATGGCCGGCCGGGTGGGCTCAGGGGTCAACCGGGCCACGGCCCGCGCCGCGTCCTCGGCGCTGCAGTCGGCGTAGAAGAGCTCGGCCGCTGCGTCCGCACGGATGCCGGTGGAGAGGCCGTCCTCCGCGAGCTCGATTGCCGCCATCAGCTCGCTGTCGGGATGCCGCGCGTGCAGGTCCGAGGGCGTCGCGCCGGACGGCTGCAGCAGCGCGCACACGTACACGAGCGCGTCGAGGCGTTCGGGGACGCGCTCGGCGACCTGGCTGATCGTGGCACCGCCCATGCTGTGGCCCACCAGCACGACCGGCTCGTCCGCCGCCTCGACCACCTGCGTCACCGCATCCGCGTAGCCGGCCAGGTCGAGCTGCTCGAACGGAGTGGGGTCGCCGGCTCGACCGGGGAGGTCGACCGCGGTGCTCGGCGCGCCCGCCGCCGAGAGCGACGCCTGCAACCGGGACCAGCACCACGCCCCGTGCCAGGCGCCGTGGACGAGCACGAACATCCGGAGCACCGTAACCCGAGCCGGGGTCAGGTGCCGACGTGCCGGCCCACCGCTCGGGCTGTGTCCTCGACGACCAGGTCCATGTTGATGAAGGCACCCGTCATCGCGCCCGCCGACGCGGCCTGGGCCACCTGCAGCGGCTCCACGATCGAACCGGCGGCGTAGACGCCGTCGACGGTCGTGCGGCCCTGCGGGTCGGTGGGTACCAGATCGCCCCGGCCCATGCCGTCGGCGACGGCGATCACCCCCAGCCCGGACACCGCGTCGACCCGCGGTCGCAGGGTGACCGCGACCACCACGGCGTCGGCCGGGAGCACGGAGCCGGCGGCCAGCCGCACGCCGGTGAGGGCGCCATCGCCGTCCTGCTCCACCGCCGCGACCGGTCCGTCCACGATGTCGACCCCCCGGGCGAGCAGGCCCTCCACCTGGTCGGCGGATCGGTCGCCCTCGTGGACCACCACCGTGAGGTGCTCGGTCAGCTGGCGGAACAGCATCGCCTGGTGCCAGCCGCCGACCCGGTCCGCGATCACCACCACGCGCCGGTCGCGCACCTCCCACCCGTGGCAGTAGGGGCAGTGGATCACGCCGCGCCCCCACTGCTCGGCAACGCCGGCGATGTCGGGCAGCTGGGCCGTCAGCCCGGTCGCGAGCAGCAGCCGGCGAGTGCGCAGGCTGGAGCCGTCGGAGACGTGCACCCGCAGCACGCCGTCGTCGTCACGACCGGCCACTGCGTCGACGCCCTCCACCACCGTCACGCCGTAGCCCCGCACCTCGTCCCGGCCCCGCGCCTGCAGCTCCAGCGGCGGCAGGCCGTCCAGGCCCAGGTAGCCGTGCATGTGGGACGCCGGAGCGTTCAGCGGCGCACCGCCGTCCAGGACGACCACCCTCCGGCGCTGGCGTCCGAGCTGGAGTGCCGCGGCGAGCCCCGCCGCGCCGCCGCCGATCACCACCACGTCCGCATCGATGGGGAGTTCGTCCGCTGTCGTCGTCGCTGCCATGACCGGAGCGTACGGAGATGTTCGGATCGCGCAAGGGCACTTGCGAGATTTGCAAGAAGCGACGACGCTGTGCAGATGGCCGACGACGTGGAGTCCATCGCCCGTGTCCGCATCCGCTCCCTGCGGCAGTCGCTCGGCTGGACGCTCGACGACCTGGCGGAGCGCAGTCACCTCAGCCCGTCGACCGTGAGCCGCATCGAGACCGGCAAGCGGACGATCAGCCTGGACGTGCTGGTGGCGCTCGCCGGCGCGTTGCAGGTGGAGGTCGGCGAGCTGATCGACCGGACCGGCGACGACGACGTGGTGATCCGGCCGGAGCCGGTCGACCACCACTGGCCGGGTGCCACGGTCTGGCAGCTCAGCCGGCCCACGGGTTCGACCGCGGCGATCCGGGTCCGGCTGGAGCCGACGGACCAGCCCCACGACCCGAAGGTCCATCCCGGGCACGACTGGATCTACGTGCTGTCCGGTCGGGTGGCGCTCACGCTGGGGGAGCGCGTGATCGAGGTGCGGGCGGGTGAGGCCGCGGAGTTCTCGACGATGACGCCCCACGCCATCGCGGCCCGGGGGCGTCCGGCGGAGCTGATCATGGTGTTCGACGGCGAGGGCCACCGCGCCCACACGTGAGCGGGTCCCGCGCGAGTGGGCCATCGGGCCGCGCCCGGCCCCCCCACGGGGGGGGGGGGGCACCGCGCCGCCCGCGGCGCGCGGT
>JAEXGP010000386.1 GCA_023450775.1 Actinomycetes bacterium
CGGAGGCACCTACTTCGCCCAGCACGTCGGAGATCGCACCAACGTCGAGATCAGCGAGTACTTCCTCGGCCCCATCGAGCAACGCAACGACCGCGACCCGGTGGTCGAAGCGGATCGAGCTCGGACGAGCGGCCTACAGATCGTGCAATGCCGCAACGAGCGCCTGCAGTTGGAGTTCTTCGACGTCGGCGCCGTCGTCTACTTCCTCCGCAAGGTCATCTGGACAGTGCCGGACTTCAGCGTCGAGCGCTACCGACACCGCTTGGAGGCGCTCCACGATCAGATCGAGCGCGACGGCTCCTTCCGATCCACGATGTCACGCACGCTGATCGAGGCCCGCGCCCCAACTGCCGCAGAGTCGTCCGAGGACATGACCAGGCCAGAACCGGACGACATCGCAGTGCGCCCGACCGACACGTAGTGCCGGCTAGGCGCGCCCCACGTTCCGTGGTGCCTTCTCTCAAGACGGCAGCGTGATCATCCGAACTGAACTGGATGGATTGGAAGCCCGTCAGCCGCACGCTGCCACCGATCGTGGTGGCGGCCACTTGCTTCATGTTCGGGCTCACCGGGTGCGGCGACGAAACCGAAGACGCCGCCAAGCCGGTCATCGAGTCCTCGACGTCAACGTCTGTAGCGGCAGGTGCCGGTTCCGACCTCTTCTGCGAGGACTTCAACACAGCCCTCGCCGTGAGAAATGAACGACTCGCTGCGTGGAGCGCCCAGTTCGAGGCCGCACTAGCGGCCGCGCCCGCTGGCGAGCTGCCGGAGGACTTCCTCTCCACCACTGGGACCCTCGCCAAGGCGGGGTCTGAAGCCACCAGCGAGCTGCTGCAGTCGTTGCGTCCTCCGCTGCCCCCCGAAGTCGATTCCGCAGTCGAACGAGCCATCGAGATCGAGCAGGTCTACGTCAGTGGAGCGATTCCACCCGAAGAAGAAGTTGAGGAGGTCATCGACCTGCTGTCCGTGATCGTCGAACACGTCAACTCGAGGTGTGGACTCGACCTCAGCCCGAGCGAGATCTAGCGACGGCGTCCGGTCCCAGCGGACCTTCAACCAGCTGCTTCAAGAGCGGCTCGGTGCCCTACCGAGAAGTAGCTGATCGCCCGCCGCTTGGGCGGCGGGACCGTCGGTGTACCCATACCGGCCTGACGCTTATCCGAAGACGAGTGGCACCCGGCATAAAGTGCCGGTTGTCGTCCATGACTCGAGGTCCTGACACACTGCTCTCGTGGAAGAGGGTCGTCGATCGGTCGCCATCGCAGCTTTGGTGGTGGCGACTGCCGTCATCGCCCTAGTCGTCCTCGGCCAGTGGGCGGTGCGGTGGGCGCTCAACGAGGGAATTGTCTGCGAAGTCACCGAGGCTTCGGTGGCCGCAGATCGAGCACTGCCGAAGGAAAGAAGGTCTTACACAGGTGGGGACCATCCGGCCGACCCGCAGGTCGGCGACTTGTACACGTGCAGTTCGGGCGGGATCAAGGGTGAGAAGGTCTGCCGGCCGAGCGTCAGGATCTTCGGTACCCGCCTTGTCAACTGCAGGACGATCTGACGGCGGTCGAGCGCAGGCGGATCGTTCGAAGCCCTGTAGTGCCTGACGTACCTACGTCCCGCTTCAAGTCCGTGGGGATCATGGCGTCGCCACGGGGGGTCGATCGTTGTTCGACGCCTTGACCTCTCGGTAGCTGCGGATGAACGCGAGCATCGACAGAATACCGACGGCCGCTGCCGGTGCGACGCCCACGACGGTGATGAGCCAGACCCACCCTGGGAGCGCGTAGTCAACGTCACCGATTGAGTAGGTCCAACCGCTTCGGAACGGTGCCACCGGCCGACCGACCTGACCGGACACGATGTCAACGACGGTGAACGACAGTGCGGCTGGCCACGCCGCCCAGGACAGCCGCGCCCACCGTTCGCGGTTCGACATCTTGAACGCACCAGCGATGGACGCGAACGCAGTCACGACCGTGGCTGCGAAGACTGCGGCGACTGCGTGGTCGACGGTTGCGCCCAGGATGGTCGGCGGCGACACGATGTTCACGACCGCCGTCACTATTGCGCCGACAGCGACAGCGAGGGACCACAAGCGAGGTGTCCGGCTGGGACACAACGACCGGACGTCCCAGGCCACCCAGCTAAGCATCAGCAGCGCGACAAGCCCCGTGGAGAACGGCCCGATCCCGATCCTCATGACGCCGCCGATCACAAGCGCCACGACCGCCCACTGCAGCGGTGCCAGCAACGGCCCCATGCTCGGCACGTCGTCTGGTGCCGGATCCCACCCCATGGAGCCAGAGTACCGACGCATCAGCCAGGGGATCGCTGCGCCGACAGTCGGGTCACGGCTTGCTGTGACCTAGTGCCGGCTGTACTGCGCAGACAGGCACTCGTTCTGTTCAGCGGCTTGAGACACGTACTCCCACTCGAGTGGTTCAGGAGCGGGTCCCGAGCAGCGCGTCAGCGACACTGCGCGAAGGCTCCTCGGTCCACGCGAGCGGCATCTCCTCGGCGACCCAGCAGGGGTGATCGCTCGTCCAGTCAGCTGTGAACGGCACCAGGCGCTCGTGAAGGAGGACCTGCCGGCGAAAGGTGGCCTCTTCAACCGAGGGATCGGGCAGCGGTGGCTCAGTGATCAGATCGACCCAGGTCGGGTCCTCGATGCCGCGGTCGTCTTGTTCGAGCACCTCCAAAGCGATCTCGAAGGCGGCGAGCAGGTGTGCCAGCGACGGTGCCGGCACCGACACCGACAACATCTGTGTGCTCCACAGCCCTAGCGGAGCAGCTGGCACGGGCTGAGCGAGCAGCGGTACTGAGCACACGTCCATGTCCCAGGTGGAACCGAACGACATCCACGGGATTAGGGGAGCGGGATCGGAGCCGTAGCGCACCGCCTCTTCGAAGTAGCCCTCGATCTCTGGCCCCCACAGCTTGCCGGGCCACCAGCTGCCATGAAGGAGCAGCTGCATCAGCTCGTCAGGTGGCTGGAGGGGCGCGATGTTCTCCAACAGCTGTGCGAGGTCGTCCGGTCCAACGGGAGGACGTCGGTAGCGCGTCCGGATGGGCCCGCCAGGGTAGGCAGCGTCGAGTCGAGCGTTCACGTCCTCAAGTCCGTCCACCCCCAGAGTCTGGCGCGACGCGGGCGCTACCGTTTCACTGCAGACAGCGCTCACAAGGCGAGGGTCGGTCCTGTCACACCGCTCCTGGAGACGCTGAAGTCAGCCGAGCTGGATCCAGTGAGGGCGACAGAGTCTGCGGACGTTAGTGCCAGCTCAGTTCAGCCCTGCTCCGACCTCTCTTTGGCGCATCTCTTGGCGGTAGTACTCCGGGAGGGTGCAGCGGTCAGCGCCAGCACGCACCCCAACGCGTCGCGCCCGGGATCAGCGGAGCTCGATGCTGCCGACTCGTGAAGTGGCCGCGACGGGCGGGCAGCGCATCGCACGCGCCGTGCACCGACTGGCTCCGTAGGGGTCATCCAATTGGGCAAACGCCCGTCTATTCGCGCCCGGTCGTCCGTCTTAGGGTCGCCACAGCGCGTAGCTGCAGGTGGATTGGACCACCGGGTCACACCAGACCGCCAACGGGTCGAGGAGGGCCAGCCCGCGCTCCTTCACGCGAAGCTGGGGCCGTGACCGAGGTGCTCGTCTCGCTGAACCGCCATCCCCTGCCCGCCGACCAGCGTGACGCCATGCTGGCCGAGCCGGTGTTCGGCCAGGACTTCACCGACCACATGGTCACCATGCAGTTCGCCGACGGCCGCTGGGGTCCGATGGAGCTCGTCCCGTTCGGACCGCTGTCGCTGAGCCCCGCCACCCTGGCACTGCACTACGGGCAGTCGATCTTCGAGGCGCTCAAGGCGTTCTCCCTCCCCAGTGGGGAACCCGCACTGTTCCGGCCTGACCGGAATGCGGCACGGATGGCGGCGAGCGCTCGCCGCGTCGCCATACCCGTGCTCCCAGAAGGTGCGTTCGAGCTGGCCTGCTCGCTGTTGGCGCAGGCCGACCAGGCGTGGGTGCCGACCGCGGATGGAGCGGCGCTGTACATCCGCCCGTTCATGTTCGGCTCCGAGCCGCACCTGTCGGTGCGCCCGGCTCACGAGTACTCCTTCGTCGTCATCGCCTCGCCGGTCGCCTCCTACTTCGGCGAGCACCTCTCGGCCATCACGGTGGCGGTGGAGTCGACCGACGTGCGCGCCACCCCCGGCGGCACGGGAGCGGTGAAGTTCGCCGGGAACTACGCGGCCGGGTTCGCCGCACACGGTCGCGCCGGTGCGGCCGGACACGACCAGGTCCTGTGGCTCGACGCCGTCGAGCACCGTTGGGTGGAGGAGCTCAACGCCATGAACGTGGTCTTCGTGTGGCGACGCGACGGTCGGGTGATCGTGACCACTCCTCCGTTGACCGGCACGATCCTCGAGGGCGTCACGCTCGATTCGTTGCTGACGCTGGCGGCCGATGAACCCTCGATCGACGAGGTCCACGTCGATCGGACCTCCATCGAGATGATCCGCGAGGGACTGGCCGACGGGTCGTTGGCCGAGGTGTTCGCCTGCGGCACGGCGGCGGTCGTCGCCCCCATCGGGACGATCGCCGACGGGCCAGACCTGCTGAAGGTCGGCACGGGCGAACCGGGAGCGGTGACCGTGGCGCTGCGACGACGCCTGCTCGACGTGCAACAGGGTCTGACTGCCGACGACCACGGGTGGTTGGTGAAGCCGACCGACGTGCTCGCGGCCGCCGGCGTCGAGCTCTGAACTCGCAACGACATCCCGGATGCTCGGATTCCCACGCCGGAACGGCTCCCGGCCACGACCGCTACCGCCAGCAGCCCGGCGCCGCCCCCACGTAGGAGAGCCCTTGCAGGTCGCCGGCGGCGTACTGCATGGGAACCTGCTGGACGTTCGGATACATCAGCTGGTTGGGGTCGCTGACGTGGTTCAGTCCGAGCATGTGCGCGATCTCGTGGAGGGCGATCTTGCCCAGGGTCGATCCCGGCCCATAGCCCGTTTCGTAGATCGAGGCGACGTCACGTCGGACGGTGACCTGGCCGCCGGCGTACGTGTTGCCGCTGACAGCCGGACCGGCGAAACCCACGACGTTGCCGTTGTACTCGATCGCGTGGTCGCCGGTCGCTGCGGCGAAGAGCACCGGCGATGGGCGGTTCCCGTAACGGATGGTGTCGACCGAGGGACGAGGGAACGACGGCGGTTCATCGGTGAAGCCCTCGAACCGGAAGTCGATCCCCGTGGCCTGCTCGGCGATCTGGATCGCGTTCTGGAGGTCCTCGAGCCCGGCCTCGCTGAACCAGCGAGGGTTGATCACGTAGGTCAGCGGGGCGCACGTGTTCTGGCGCTTCGGGAGACCGTCCGAGGCCTGCAGGAACTCGTAGCTGGGGCTCGACGGCGGGGTCGAGCGCGGTGTGAGCGTCGAGCAGGCCACCTTGCGGCCGGGCCCGAATCCGCCCGGGTCGAGGGCGGACACACACACCGTGCTCGCAGGGCGAGCCAGGGTGGACAGGTCGCGGGTCATGCTCCACGAGCGACTCGTACCGTACGCCTGGCCCCACGGGACGCGGAGGCCGGACTGGGATGCGAGCGTGACGTAACTGGGGCCGATCACGGCACCGGCGGCGTCGCGCCACTCCACCTGGACGGCGGCGGGTGCCTGGCTGCCGTAGTCGATGGCCCAGCCCGACATGCTCAGCGTGGTTCCCGAGAGGGAGAAGTTGGTGATGCCGCCCATGGGAAGCGTGCCGGGCAGGCTGCTGCACGGCGGCGAGACGTCCTCGCCCGGCCCGACGTTCTCGATGGTGACGCACACGGTCGACATGTCGGTCGCGGTGATCGGCAACAAGCGGGAGAACCCGCCGCCGCCGTCGGTCGAGAGCGTGTAGGGGGCTCCGTCGACCGACACCCGGACGGTCAGCGGCGCAGTGGCGTCGGGGTCGGTCGCCCTGCCGCCGACCATGGCCCCGCCCGGCAGTCGATCGATCCGCACCGACGCCGTGGGCGTCCGCGACGTCACGGCCGTGGTCGACGGCAGCCCCAGCACGGTCACGGGCTGCGATGACGCGTTCGTGGTGTCGTTGCCGAGCTGGCCGGATTCGTTGTCGCCCCAGCAGACGACGGTTCCGCCGCGTCGCAGGGCGCACGCGAACCGATCCCCCACGCCGAGTGAGGTGGCGTCGGTGAGTCCGGCGACCGCGACCGGCGTGCTCGTCGAGGTCGTGGTCGCGTCGCCGAGCTGACCTGATTCGTTGAATCCGAGGCACCGCACACCGCCCGAGGACAGCAGGGCACACGTCGCGTAGACCCCGCCGTCCACCGCCGAGACGCCGGTCAGCGACGACAAGGCCGTGGGGGAGAGGACGGCGAAGATTGACCTCCCGAGCTCGCCGTAGTTGTTGACGCCCCAGCAGTTCAGCGTCGCGGTCGGTGTGAGGACACACCCGTGCTGTCGGGCCAACATCAACGCCGTCGCCGGCGGAGGAGACGTCATCGCCACCGGGACCGCCGACGCGGACGGGTTCAGGCCGAACATGCCGTCGCCCCAGCAGGAGAGGCTTCCGCTGGTCTGGAGCGCGCACGTGGCCGCGTGCCCCGTCGCGACGGCCGTGGCACCGGTGAGTCCGGATGCGGCCACCGGCACCCTGGACGACGTGCGCCCCCCGTTTCCGAGCTGGGCCCCGATGCCGAGTCCCCAGCACGAGACGGTCCCACCCGAGCGCACCGCGCACGCGTGCGAGACGCCTGCGTCGATATCCGTGGCGTCGGAGATGCCGGTCACCGCCTTCGGTGACGAGGACGAGATTCCGGTGCCGTTGCCGAGCTGGCCGTGGGCGCCCTGCCCCCAACACCAAACTGTGCCGTCGGTGCGTCGGGCGCATGCGAACGAATCACCCGCCGCCACTTCGGCCACGTTCGTCAGTCCGGCGACCTCGACGGGGACCGGCGAGTTCTTCGTGGTGCCGTTGCCGAGCTGGCCCTCCGTGTTGGCTCCCCAGCATCGGACGGTCCCGTCGTTCAGCCGGGCGCACGCGAACCCGTAGCCGGCCGCGAGCTGCGTCGGACCGACGTACGTCAGGGTGCCTTCGCTGAGGGTCCATCCGTCGGGCAGCGATGCCGGCGTCCCGATGATGCCCGAGGACACGACGCCGTCGAGACTGGCGCCGGCCATCGCCGTCGAGGAGAGATCCGCATCCGTCAGCGTGGCGCCGGTCAGGTCCGCGTTCGTGAGATCTGCGTCAGTGAGGTCGGCACCGTCCAGCAGGGTTCCTGACAGGTCTGCGCCGGTCAGGTCCGCCGCGGTGAAGTCCACGCCGCTCAGCCGGAAGCCGCTGAGGTCGACTCCCGCCAGGTCGCTGCCGCTGAGGTCGGCCCCCGGACCGATCAGGTATCCCGACACGACGTTCCAGTTGTTGTCCAGCCGCCCGGGTCGACCCGACACGCCGCCGGATCGCACTCGGGTCAGTTCGGCATCCGTGAAGTTCGTCCCCTCGAGCGTGGTGGACCCGAGATCGGCCCCCGACAGGTCGGCCCCGGTGAGGTCGATGCCAGTGAGGTCGCAGCCCCGGAGATCGGTGTCGCGCAGGTCGGCGTGCGGCCCGAGCGGCGCCGCGCAGGTGGCATCCAGGCCGATGCTCGTCGGCGTGTAGCGGAGCGCGGTGGCGACGCCGCCGCCGGTCGGCAGCGAGGCGTCGGCGAACGGACCGAGGACCGAGGAAGCGACGACGAGGTCGTCGACGTCGACCTGCTTGAGTGGGGCGGTCGACAGATCACCCGCGTCCACTGCCACCTCGGCGGCGCGCACGTCGGCCTCGCCGCTCACGACCAGCTGGTTCACGCGGCTGCCGATGCGGCCGTCGATCTGCAGGTGCAACGAACCTCCGCTGGGGGCGTAGGCGCCGTCGATGGTGAACGCCGGCGCGTCGGGTACGACGTCGCCGGCGCCGCCGTACCGGCCGGCCAGCACCCCAGAACCCGACATCACGCCGTCGTTGGTGAAGGCGATCCCTGCGACGTCGAGCACGCCGTCGACGGACAAGTTGGCGCCGTCCGTGACCAGGAGGCGACCGCTCGCCCCGGCGGGACAACCGGCGCTGTTGAACACCGCACTGGCGCCGGCGGCGACGCGGGAGCTGTTGCGCAGCTCCACCGAAGCCGTACCGCACACCTCCACCGTGCCGACGAGGTCCTGGCCGGCCAGCTGCAGTCGAGCGGAACCTTCCATGCGGAGGCCGTCGACGACGACCGGACCGTCGGCGGTCACCTCGCCGGAGCCGGCGACGATCCCGGCGAGGGTGCCGCCGCTGAGCGTCCAGCCGCCACTCCCGAGCAGCGATCCCGACAGCGCGACGTTCCCGACGGTCGACTGCGCCCGCGTCGTCACCGACCCGGTTGCCGCCACGGTCAACGACGGCGTGTCGATGGCGAACACCGACAGGTCGCCCGAGACCAGGATTCCCCGACTGTCCGGGTCGCACGCCCAGTCGTCGGGGCCGGGCACGGTGCCGCCCGACCAGTTCGCTGCGGTCTCGGCGGGACCGCCCGCAGGGCCGAGGTAGTCGGTCGTGCACGTGGCCGGGCCCGGCACGCTGGTGGTGGTCGTCGGCCCGTTCGGCGCCGGTTCTGTGCACGCGCCGAGGAGCAGCACGGCGCCGAAGCCCAGTACCAGCCAGACCGAGCGTCGCCCCACGACTCGCTGCCGGCCCGGATCACCCGCTGCACCGCCCATGACGCCCATCCCAGCTGTTCAGGCCACCCAGGTCTGACCGCAATAGATGGCGCGCCATGCGTACCAGCGGCCCGTCGATGCCGACAATCGGTCAGATGCCCGACTTGACACCTACCGCCGATCGCCCGTGGTCCCGGGCGTCGTACCGCACGGTGATCCGAAACCTCGGCCGGGTTGCGGACTGACGTCCGAAGTGACCGCCGTCGGGGCCGCAGGGTTCGGACGTCGGTACCATCGCCGATGGGGAGGACGTCCATGGGGGCTGGTGATCGGTCGACGGGAGCGGTTCGGTGGGTGCGGGTGCTTGCCGTCCTGGCATGCCTCGCCGTCGTCGTGGGCTGCGGCGCTGTCGACACGTCGGCCGGTTCCGACCGTCGTCGGGATGAAGAGGGGACCTCCACGACGTCCGAGCCGACCACGACGGTGGCGCCGACCACGATGGCGCTCGCCTCGGGCAACGCGATCTTCCTCTCGGACGTGCCGGTGTGCGACGGGTCCGGCGCGTCGTACTCGACTGCGCCGGACTGGGTGGCCGATCCGCTGCCCGAGGGCATGCGCATGGAGGTCGCCCAGACGGGCGTGAACGCCGCAGTGGACGCACCGCCGGAGCGGTCGAGGACGTGGCTCCTCGCCGACATCGACGGCGAGCGCGTGGTCGGGCTGATCCTGTTGGGGCGCGCCGGCGCGCCGACCGGGATCAGCGGCGGGGGTGTGGACCCGACTGCGCCCGTGGTGGAGGGCGTGCGCGGGCGTCCCGGACGCATCGAGACACGGGTCGACCGCAGCGCGATGCCGCGGCAGGTTGCCGAGTGGACCGAGCACGGCGAGACCTGGACCGCGTCCAGCACCCTCGACGCACGCTCGCTCGGCGCAGCCGTGGATCCTCTGGAGGTCGACGGCGACGCCGTTCGCGACCCCACCGGTCGGTTCGAGGTCATCGGCGCCGGGCCGCCGTTCGCCGCAGGTCGAAGCCGTGTGACCCAGCTCGAGGTGGTGGGCCCTGGCCCGGATCGTCTCCGCTACTACGTGCGCATCGACGATCCCGCGCCCGGCGCCACCGGGATCATCACGCTCCCGCCCTGGCTGCCCGAGCCGACCGTCCGTTCGATCGACGGCCGGCTGGTGGTGCTCGGCGGCCAGACGGCGATCACCACCACCGCCGACGGCTCCCCGGTGTGGGTCGACGTGTACGACGAGACCAGCAACGGCGCCCGCGCCGACCCAGAAGTGCTGGCGGTGGTGCTGTCCTCGCTCCGCCGGCGCACGGCGGGCGACGACGGGTGGATCGCCGGCGTGCCCCTGGTCGTGGGCGTACCGCCGGACGCCGCCGCCCTCACCGGCCACTGTCGCGAGGAGTGATTCGGAGCGGTCGATCGCCGGCCCGGATCAGCCGATCACCGCGATCGGCGCGGGCAGCGTCGACCCGCCGGTGAGGGCCACCAGCCATGCCGGTGCCTCACGGGCCATCGACCCCACAGCCGCCAGGCCCGCCAGGTCGCCCTCTCGGTACTGCGCCATCGTCGGGTCGATCAGCGGGCTCATCACCTGCCGACGACCGAGGAACGGTTCCTCCTGGTGGTCCAGCCCGACGGCGTGGCCGAGCTCGTGGAGCAGGATCGGCCGCAGCAGGTCGTCGTCCCCGACGACCTCGGGGACGAGCGAGACCCGGACGTCGCGGATCACGTGCGAGTCCGCCCACGTGAACCCGAACTGGCCCCACATCTCCGCGCATCCGACCGCAGGCGCCGGGCAGTAGGCGCCGACGACCACGGTGATCTCGGGCGTCGCGCCGATCAGGTCGGGGTCGGTGCTCGTCGCGGCAGGGCCGAGCGTGATCTCGATGCCGGAACGGTGCGACACCTCCTC
>JAEXGP010000426.1 GCA_023450775.1 Actinomycetes bacterium
CCCGAGGAGGCCGCGGCCCGGCGCGACCGCTGGAACCGGCGGCCCGGCCGGTGCGTGGTCGCCGTCGTGCTCCCGCCCGGCGACGACGCCCGTCGTTGGGCACGGGCCGTGCTCGACGCGCTCGCCCCGGCCCAGGTGCGTCTGGCCGTGCCGGGCTGGCGTTCGGCCGACGAGGTGGTCGCCCGTCGTCTCGACGGCCTGGCCCCGGTCGACGGCATCGACCTGGTCGGCGACGTCGATCCCGCCACCGCCATCGGGTTCCTCACGGTCGCGGTGCCCGTGCTGAGCGTCGCCGGCACCCCCGCCACCGCCGAGCGCTGGGCCGAGCTGCTGCAGGGCGATGCCGCCCCGGCCGCCCGGACCGTCAGCTCGGACGCCGTGGACCCGGCACTACGATGACCGCCATGCTCGTCGAGTCCGAACGCCTCGGACCCCTGGAGGTGGACGAGGCCTCGGTCATCGAGGTCCCCGCCGGGCTGATCGGCTTCCCGCAGCTGCGGCGCTTCGCCCTCGTGGCCGCCGAGGAGACCGGCGTGTACAGCTGGCTGCAGAGCTTGGACGATCCCGCCGTCAGCTTCCTGTCGGTGGTGCCGGCCGCGTTCTTCCCCGACTACGAGCCGACGATCGGCGACGAGGACTGCATCGCGATCGGCCTGTCCGACCCGACCGACGCCCAGCTGCTCTGCCTGGTGACCGCCACCGACGACGGCGTCACGGCCAACCTCCTCGGACCGGTGCTGCTCGACGTGCGCACCCGCCTGGCCCGCCAGGTGGTCCTGACCGACACCGACCACACCACCCGCGAACCCATCCCCGCCTGAGCGGAGCCTCCCCACCCGTGCTGATCCTGAGCCGACGCGCCAACCAGTCCATCGTGATCGGCGGCGAGGTCACCGTCACCGTCCTGGAGCTGCGGGGCGACCAGGTCCGCATCGGCATCGACGCCCCCCGCCACGTCACCGTGCACCGGGAAGAGGTGCACCGCGAGATCCTCGAGGCGAACCGCGCCGCGGCCGCCCAGCGCGGCGCGATCGACGTCGGCCGCCTCCCCCGCCCCGGCTCCTCCTGAACCCGGGACACCTCGCACCCCACACGGGCGCGACACGACCCGAGGTCCGGCCGGAGGCCGGGCGCTCGGGTCGAGTCGAGAAAGGTCGGGTCAGGCGGCGCCGGCGACGGTGAGGCGCACCTCGGCGCGGACCAGCGCGGCCCGGGCCTCGGGGTTCTCACCGTCGGAGCGCAGCGTCTCCTCGGCGCGCTCCTTGGCGGCACGGGCACGGTCGATGTCGATCGTGTCCGCCAGCTCGGCGACGTCCGACAGGATCGTCACCCGCGTGTTGCCGTCGGCGTCGGGAGGCGAGACCTCCACGAAGCCCTGGTGCACGGCGATGACCTGCTCCTTGCCGTCCTCCAGCAGGAGGCGCACCGGGTGCGTGGCCAGCACCCCGATGAACGGGATGTGGCCGGGCAGGAAGGCGATGTCGCCGGTGGTGGTCCGGCAGATGACCATCTGCGCCTCGCCCGAGTAGGCGATGCGCTCCGGCGAGACGAGCTCGACCTCGAGGGCCATCAGGCGCCGGCCTCCAGTTCCTTGGCCTTGCGCATCGCGTCCTCGGCGCCGCCGACGTTGAAGAACGCCTGCTCGGGCAGGTGGTCGAGGTCGCCGTTGACGAGCATCTCGAAGCTCTCGACGGTCTCCTCGACCGGCGTGAAGATGCCGGGCAGGCCGGTGAAGACCTCGGCCACGTACATGGGCTGGGCGAGGAACTTCTGGATCTTCCGGGCCCGGTCCACCGTGACCCGGTCCTCCTCGGAGAGCTCGTCGATGCCGAGGATGGCGATGATGTCCTGCAGCTCCTTGTAGCGCTGCAGCATCTCCTGGACGCGACGGGCCACGGCGTAGTGGCGCTCGCCGACGACCTCGGGGGTCAGGATCGACGAGGACGACGCCAGCGGGTCCACCGCCGGGTAGATGCCCAGCGAGGCGATGTCACGGGAGAGCTCCGTGGTGCCGTCGAAGTGGGTGAAGGCGGTGAACGGCGCCGGGTCGGTGTAGTCGTCGGCGGGCACGTACACGGCCTGCAGCGAGGTGATCGAACGACCGCCGGTCGAGGTGATCCGCTCCTGCAGCTCGCCCATCTCGTCGGCGAGGGTCGGCTGGTAGCCCACGGCGGCGGGCATGCGGCCGAGCAGCGTCGACACCTCGGAACCGGCCTGGGTGAACCGGAAGATGTTGTCGATGAACAGCAGCACGTCCTGGCCCTGGACGTCGCGGAAGTACTCCGCCATCGTCAGCGCGGACAAGGCGACCCGCAGGCGCACGCCCGGCGGCTCGTCCATCTGGCCGAAGACCAGCGCGGCCTTGTCGAGCACCGAGCCCGACTCGCCCAGGGCGGTCTCGCCCATCTCGATGAAGAGGTCGGTGCCCTCACGGGTCCGCTCCCCCACACCGGCGAACACCGACACGCCGCCGAACTGGCTGGCCACGCGGTTGATCATCTCGGTGATGAGCACCGTCTTGCCCACGCCGGCGCCGCCGAACAGGCCGATCTTGCCGCCCTGCAGGTACGGGGTCAGGAGGTCGATGACCTTGATGCCCGTCGCGAACATCTGGGCCTTCGGCTCGAGCGAGTCGAACGGCGGGGCCTCGCGGTGGATGTCCCAGCGCTCGGTGACCTCGATCTCGGGCACGTCGAGCGGCTGGCCGAGCACGTTGAACACGTGTCCGAGCGTGGCGTCGCCGACCGGCACCGAGATGCCGTGGCCCAGGTTGCGCACCGCGGTGCCGCGGATCAGGCCGTCGGTCGGCTTCATGGCGATGGCGCGGACCCGGTTGTCGCCGATCTGCTGGGCGACCTCGGCGACCACGGCCGTGTCGGTGCCGTCCACGTTGATCGTGAACTCCAGCGCCTGGTTGATCTCGGGGACCGAGTCCGACGGGAACTCCACGTCGACCACGGGGCCGGCGATGGCGACGATCCGGCCGTCCTTCAGTTCGGTTTCGGTGACAGTCATTCTGACTCCTGGGCTGCGATCTGTGTCGTTGGGAGGGTCGGTCGGTGTGGGGTCGGTCGTGCCGTGTCTGGCGGTGCGACGGTCAGGTCCGGGCGGGACCGGACGAGTGACGGTGGTCGAGCTGCAGGAACGGCTCGGTGTCGAGGTGGTGGAGGATGAGCTCACCGGGGGTCTCCCGGTCGTCGGCGAGGGCCTCGGCACCGCCGATGATCTCCATGATCTCGGTGGTGATGGCGTCCTGGCGGACCTGGTTCATCTTCCGCGTGTACTTGAGGATGAGCTCCTCGGCGTTGTCGGTCGCCGACTTCATGGCCCGCTGGCGGTTGGCCAGCTCGGACGCCGCGGCGTCGAGCAGGGCGGCGAAGATCCGGGACTCGACGTACCGGGGCAGCAGCGTCTCGAGGACGGCGCCGGCCGACGGCTCGAACTCGAAGCCCGCGGTGGCGCCGGCGTCGCCGCCCTCGGCGATCGTCTCCTCGTCCTCGAGCGGCAGGAAGCGGCGCACGACCACCTCCTGCGAACCGAGGGAGATGAAGCGGGTGTAGACGAGGTCGATGCGGTCGCAGCCGCCGTTGATGAAGAGGTCCACCACGCGGGCGGCCACGGCCACCGCGTCCTCGAATGTCGGATTCTCCGAGAAGCCCTCGAAGCTCGCCTCGATCGGGTAGTGCCGGAAGCTGAAGTAGCCCTTCGGCTTCCGACCCACCGTGACGAGGGCGTACTCCTTGCCCTCGGAACGGGCGGCCTGCACCTCGCGCTCGGCGGCCTTGATGACCGACGAGTTGTAGGCGCCGGCGAGCCCGCGGTCCGCCGCCAGCACGACGACGCCGACCTTCTCGACCGCGTCCACCGGACGCAGGAGCGGGTGGTCGACCTCGGCACCGGCGGCGGCCAGGTCCTGGATCACCTGGGTGATGTGCTCGGCGTACGGACGGGCCTCGTTGGCGCGCTGCTGGGCCTTCACGACGCGCGTGGCCGCGATGAGCTCCATGGCCCGGGTGATCTTCTTGGTGTTCTGGACGCTGGCGATCCTCCGCCGGAGGATCCGCTCCTGTGCACCAGCCATGTCGGCTCCCTACGTCCTCTCCGGCCTCAGACCGTCTGCTCGCCCTCGGGCAGCGTGCCCGAGTCGGTGACGCCGGCCTCGGCGCGGGTCACGTCCTCCTCGGGGAGGTGACGGGTCGAGGTCGCGACCGTGGAGGAGGCGTCGCCCTGGGCCTCGGCGGCCGGGGCGTCGCCGCCGACCGACGTGCCCTGGAACTGGGCGGCGTAGGCCTTGATCGCGGCGTCGAAGGCGTCCTCGTCCTCGATCTTGCCGGTGGTCCGGATGCCCTCGAGCACCGAGGCGTGACGGGTGCGGAACCAGTCGAGCAGGCCGTCCTCGAACGCACGCACGTCCTCGACCGAGATGTTGTCGAGGTAGCCGCGGGTGCCGGCGAAGATCACCACGCACTGGTCCTCGACGGCCATCGGGCTGTTGATGCCCTGCTTGAGGAGCTCGGTGAGCCGGTAGCCGCGCTCGAGCTGCGCCTTGGACACGGCGTCGAGGTCGGAACCGAAGGCGGCGAACGCCTCGAGCTCACGGAACTGCTGCAGGTCCGACTTGAGCGTGCCCACGGCCGTCTTCATGGCCTTGATCTGCGCGGCCGAGCCCACGCGGGACACCGAGATGCCCACGTCCACGGCGGGACGGATGCCCGACTTGAACAGGTCGTCCTGCAGGAAGATCTGGCCGTCGGTGATCGAGATCACGTTCGTCGGGATGTAGGCCGACACGTCGCCGGCCTTGGTCTCGATGATCGGCAGGGCGGTCAGCGAGCCGGCGCCGTTGGCGTCGGACAGCTTGGCGGCCCGCTCCAGCAGGCGGCTGTGCAGGTAGAACACGTCGCCGGGGTACGCCTCGCGGCCCGGCGGGCGGCGCAGCAGCAGCGACACCTGGCGGTAGGCCTCGGCCTGCTTGGACAGGTCGTCGTACACCACGAGGGCGTGCTCGCCGTTCTCCATCCAGTGCTGGCCCATGGCGCAGCCGGCGTAGGGGGCGAGGTACTTGAACGGCGCCGGGTCGGAGGCCGGGGCCACCACGACGACCGTGTACTCGAGCGCACCGCGCTCGGCGAGCGTGGCCACCGTCTGGGCGACGGTCGAGGCCTTCAGGCCGATCGCCACGTAGATGCACTTCACGCCCAGGCCGCGCTGGTTGATGATCGTGTCGATCGCGACCGTGGTCTTGCCGGTCTTGCGGTCGCCGATGATGAGCTCGCGCTGGCCACGACCGACCGGGATGAGCGAGTCGATCGCCTTGATGCCGGTCTGCATGGGCTCGCCCACGGGCTGGCGGCCCATGATGCCGGGCGCCTGGATCTCCATGCGGCGGTCCTGCACGTTGGAGAGCGGGCCCTTGCCGTCGATCGGCTCGCCGAGCGTGTTGACCACGCGGCCGAGCACGCCGTCGCCGACCGGCACCGAGAGGATCTGGCCGGTGGCCTTGACGGTCTGGCCCTCCTCGATGGAGTCGACCTCGCCGAGCACCACGGCGCCGATCGAGTCCTCGTCCAGGTTCAGGGCCAGGCCGAGCAGGCCGGACTCGAACTCGAGCAGCTCGTTGACCGCCGCGTCGGGCAGACCGGACACGCGGGCGATGCCGTCGCCCACCTCGATGACCCGGCCGACCTGCGTCAGCTCCACGTCGGGCGCGAAGCCCTCCAGGTTCTTCTTGATCGCCGCGGTGATGTCGGCGGTGTTGATCGTGAGCTCAGCCATCTCAGAAGGCCTCTCGGAGTTGGTTCAGGCGGGTACGGACGGAGCCGTCGATGACCGAGTCGCCGATCTGGGTGACGATGCCACCCATCACGGTCGGGTCGACGACGTTGCGGACGGTGACGTCGATGTTGGTGCGGGCCTTGAGGGCCTGCGCCAGCTGCGCGATCTGGGCCTCGGTGAGCGGCACGGCCGAGCGGACCTCGGCGACCGTCTCGCCACGGGCGGCGGCGGCGCGGTTGGCGAGCTCGTCGGCGATGGCCGGGAGGTCACCGATGCGACCGGCGGTGACGAGCATGGAGGAGAACGCCACGGTCGTGCGCGTCGCCTTGCCGTCGAGCAGGTCCTCGAGGATCTGGGCCCGACGCTCCACCGGGAGGTGGGTGTCGGCGAGGGTGTTGCGCAGCTCGTCGTTGCTCTGCAGCAGGCGCCCGAGCCGGAACAGCTCGTCGGTCACCTCGGAGGTGCTGCCCTCGGCCACGGCGATGCCGTAGGCGGCATCTGCGTAGGCGGAGATGGTTGCGTCACTCATGTTCGTCAGTTCCCGTTGCGGTTGATCTGCTCGGTTGGGTTCGTGCGGGACGGGCGCCGGTCACCGACGCCCGGCCAGGTCAGTTCTGCGAACCGACCTGGCTGATGTACTCGTCGATCAGGCGCTGCTGGGCGGCGTCGTCCAGCGAGCCGGCGACGACCTCCTCGGCCGCGCCGAGGGCCAGGCGGGAGAGCTCGCCCGACAGGTCGGCGGTCGCCTGCATGCGGGTGGCGGCCAGGTCGGTCGTCGCACGCTCGCGCAGGGCGACGATCTCCTGGTCGGTGCGGGCCGCGGTGTCGGTCCCGAGCTGGTCGGCGGCCCGGCGGGCCTCCTCCACGATGCGGGCGGCCTCGGAGTCCGAATCGGCGAGCGCAGCCTTGATCCGGTCTCGTTCGGCCTCGGCCGCTTCACGTGCGGAGGACGCCTCGCCCAGGCGGTCGGCGACCTTCTCGGTCCGGCTCTTCAGACCGTTCTTCACGAACGGGCCACCGAACTTCACCAGCGCGAAGGCGATGATGAGGAAGGCGAGCGTGCCCCAGATGACCTCGTTGATGTCGGCCGGCAGCCAGAGGCCGTTGCCCTCTTCCGACGCGAGCAGTGCGAGTGCGTTCATGTTCTCGTTCCTCCCGGCTCAGCTCTTGCCGCCGGAGCGGTTGACGTACTCGTCGACGGTCGCCCGGTGCACAGCCGCGTCGAGCGGGGCCTGCACGACCTTGGACGCCGCGGAGACCGCGAGGTCGGCCACGTCGCCCGTGAGCTGGCCCAGTGCGGCGGCCCGCTCCTGCTCCAGCTCGGCCATGGCGGCCTGGCGCTCGGCGCTGATCTCCGTCTCGACCGCCGCGACCCGCTGGCTGCGCTGCGCCTCGGCGGCCGCACGGGCCTCCTCGAGCACGCGGGACGCCTCGCCCCGGGCCTCGCCGATCGTGGCGTCGTAGTCGCGCCGCACCTGCTCGGCCTGCGCCGACGCGGCCTCGGCCGCCTCGTTGTCGGCCTGGACCTGGGCGTCACGCTGCGCCCGGACCCGCAGCAGCGGGGGCAGGCACACGTAGCGCATCAGGATCCAGAGCAGGAAGAAGAAGACCGCGCCCCAGAAGATCTCACCGACGACGTCGGGGACGACGGGGTTGATCTTCTCGGCACTCTCCGCGGTCTCTGCGGCCAGCACACTCAGTTGAGCGAGCATCGGGTACTCCCGTTCCTTGGCTTCGGGTCAGTTCGTTCGTTCGGTCCTGCGGTTCGTCTGGATCAGACGAACTTGAGCAGGATGAAGACCACGAAGCCGATGAGGGCCAGGGCCTCGGTGAAGGCGATGCCGAGGAACATCGTGGTCTGGACCTGGCCGGCCGACTCGGGCTGGCGGGCCATGGCCTGCACGGCCTGACCGACGAGGTAGCCGATGCCGATGCCCGGGCCGATGGCCGCGAGGCCGTAGGCGAAGCCGGCGGAGCCGGCACCGGCGGCCGCCTTGGCGCCGTCGGCGTCGAGGCCCGAGGTGTCGCCCACCTGGGCGAGGATGCCGGCTGCGTGCTGCAGTGCGCTCATTGGATTGGGTTCTCCTGTTGCGATGGTCTGTCGACCGGGTTGCTTGTTGAAGATCTGGGCTGTCTGACGATCGGTGCTGTCGTGCTGCCCACTCGGTGGAGCGGGCCGTGTCCGTGCGGTCCGGCTCAGTGCGCCGGGTGCAGGGCGCCGCCGATGTACACGGCGGTCAGCAGGCTGAAGATGAAGGCCTGCAGGAAGGCGACCATGAACTCGAAGCCGGTGAAGGCGACGAGCATGGGGAAGCTCAGCACCAGGACGCCGGCGAGGATGCTGGCGGACCAGAGGGTGATGCAGAGCACGGCGAACGTCACCAGCAGGATGTGGCCGGCGAGCATGTTGGCGAAGAGACGGACGGCCAGGGAGAAGGGCCGGATGATGAAGGTCGAGAGCAGCTCGATCGGCGTCACCAGGATGTAGAGCGCCTTCGGCACGCCCGGCGGGAACAGCGCCTCCTTGAAGTAGCGGAGGCCGTTGTGCTTCACGCCGACGCCGATGAACATGCCCCACGCCACGAGGGCGAGCACCAACGGGTTGGCCATGCGGGCGTTGGCCGGCATGTGGGCCGAGGGGATGACCTCGAAGATGTTGCCGATCCAGATGAAGAAGAACATCGAGATGAGCATCGGCATGTAGCGCTTGCCCTCGGGGCCGATCGCCGGCAGCACGACCTGGTCCTCGACGAAGTCGATGGAGGTCTCCATCACGTTCTGCAGGCCGGTCGGGACCAGCTTGGCGTTGCGGCCGGCGAGCAGGAACAGGATCACCGGGACGATCATCGCGATGAACGAGATGAAGGTGATCTTGTTGAACTCGTAGAACGTGCCCTCGCCGAACCATGCCGGCCACTTGACGATGTGGTCGATCGGCGGGAAGTGCATCCCTCCCCCGCCGTCTTCGGCGGCGAGGATCGAGATCGGGGCGTTGAGCAGCGCGAGGCCCGGCATTCGGTCTGGCTCCTTCTACGGCGCAGTCGGGGACTGCGCTGCGGCTGTCGTGGACGGGTCGCCACCCGCGGACTCGTCGTCCGAGGTGGGCAGGTAGGGGTTCGGCGTCGCCTGCGGCTTGAGGCCGGGGAAGGCGAGCGAGCTCGAGATGTGGCGCAGCTCCCAGAAGAGCAGGCCGAGGTGCGTGACGATGATCGTCAGCCCGAGCGGCACGAGCTCCACCCAGGGCTGGTTCCGCACGGCGAGCACCGCGACCATGATCAGGCCCAGCCGGAGCAGGAACCCGAACATGGCGGCTGCGCCCATGGCGGCGGCGCCCATGCGCCCGCCGACCTGCAGCAGCCAACCGGCGAGCAGGAAGTTCACGACCACGATGGCCAGGCCGTAGAGCGTGGACCACACGCCGTCGAGACCCCAGAAGGCCGCCGACGCGATCACCGCGATCGGCACCGCCCACACGCTCCGCTTCACGATGTCGACGGCGACCGCCATGGCCGGCGAGGGACCCTCGACGCGGGGGCCGAGCATGCCCTGGTCCGCAGGAGTGCTCACGGCTGCTCCCCCGGGACCTCGATCTCGCGGGCCGCTGAGCGGTTGCGCGCGTGGTACTGGCGAGCGGGGCGGTCGACGGGGATCCGACCCTGCTCCGCGAGCTGATCGAGCTGACGGTGGTACGAGAAGTACATCGACGCCCCGGCGCCGAGCGCACCGAACACGGCGAGGCCCACGGTGAAGAGCGGGACCGTGTCGAACGTGCGGTCGAGCCACAGGCCGACGAGCGCCAGGATGACCGGCGCGAACACCAGCTCGAAGCTGCCCGCGCTGCGATGCAGCGACCGGGTGAGCTCGGTCTGGGAACCCTCGGCGGGCTCGGAGGCGGTGCGGTCGTCGGCCATGAGGTGGGGCGTTCCGTGGGCTGCCCTCAGGACGCGTCGAACGTCGCTGACGGGTGCTTGTGAAACCTTTCGCAATCTACGTGCGGCCTCGTCGGGCCGCAAATCCGCCGGGGCGGTGCGGGAGCGGCCGCTCCCCCGGCCCGCAGGGTCGGGGTCGCCGGCTCGGGATGCTCGCTGAGTGCTCCGGTCAGGCCGGCTACGTCAGCGCCGGGACGTCAGGACTGGGACGTCAGGGATGGGGCGTCGGCGACGGCGTGTACGCCGGCGGCACGACCTGCGGGGCCGGGGCCTCGATGGGTCCGGCGGCGCGCTCGATGGCCTCGACGATGCGGTCCGCGTTGGCCCGCTCCTCGTAGGCGGAGCGGATCAGCCAGAACCGCAGGTACCGGGCCAGCGAGTAGCGCACGAACAGCGCGCCGCCCGCGATCACCAGGGCGATGCCCAGGAACGAGCCCTGCGCCATGTAGGCGCGCTGGTCCGCGGGCGAGTCGCCCATGAGCCCGACCTCGACGGCACCGAAGACGGCGAGCGCCACGCCGACCACCATGAGGATGACGCCGAGCGCGAGCAGGCGCTTCTCGCCCTCGGCGGAGCCGCCCTTGAGCTTCAGCGAGTCGATCTCCTCGCGGAACTGCGCCACCCGAGCCCCGTCCATGGATGCGGGGGCGCCGGGGGCCGGAGCGCCGGGTGCCGGGGCTGCGGTGCTGGGTTCCTCGATCGTCATGTCTGGTTCGCTCCTTCTTCGTTCCGTCCGATCCCTGCGGATCGCGTTCGTCGTGGGTCGCCTCCGGGCGACCGGCCGGTCAGCCGCCCAGGTAGGCGGAGGACAGCTCCCGTTCCACCTCGTCGGGACGACCGATCTGGCGGATCGTCCCGTTGACCATGATCGCAGCCAGGTCGGCCACACCGAGCACCGTCCGGGCGAACTGCTCGACCACCAGGATCGACGTGCCGGAGCGGGCGATCTGCGACACGATCCCGTAGAGCTCCTCGACGACCAGCGGGGCGAGGCCCATGGACAGCTCGTCGAGCAGCAGCACCGCGGGTTCGACCGCCAGACCCCGGGCCATGGCGAGCATCTGCTGCTCGCCGCCCGAGAGCGTGCCGGCGGTCTGGGTGCGACGCTCCTTCAACCGCGGGAACTGCGTGTAGGCGACCTCCTCGACGCGGGCGATCGAGATGCCCGCGTAGGTGGCCATGATCAGGTTCTCCCGCACGGTCAGGTTCGGGAAGATGCCCTTGCCCTCGGGGATGGTCGTGAGGCCGCGGCGGGCCAGGACGTCGGGGCTCACGCCGGTGACGTCGCGGCCGGCGATCATCAGCTGGCCGCTGGTCGGCTCCAGCTGGCCCGATGCGACCGCGAGCGTGGTGGTCTTGCCGGCGCCGTTGGGACCGAGCAGCGCGACGACCTGCCCGGGCATGACCGCCAGGTCGATGCCGTGCAGGACCTCGATGGTGCCGTAGGCGGCGCGCACGCCACGGAGCTCGAGCAGCGGTTCGCTCACGCCGGACCTCCGTGGGCGCTCGTGCCGTTGCCGCTCACGGCGGCCTCGGCCAAGACCGCGGCGTCGATCAGGTCCTCGTCGCCGGTGGCCGAGCCGAGGTAGGCGGCGAGCACGGCCTCGTTGGAGCGGATCTGCTCCGGCGTGCCGGTGGCGATGACCTGGCCGAAGTCGAGCACGGACAGGTGCTCGCACACCCGCATCACGAGCGAGATGTCGTGCTCGACCAGCAGGATGCCGAGCCCGGCTCGCGCCAGGTCGATGAGCAGCGCGCCGAAGTCCACCGTCTCGCGCTCGTCCAGGCCGGACGCCGGCTCGTCGAGCAGCAGCACGCGGGGCCGCGCGGCGAGCGCACGTCCGAGCTCCACGAGCCGGGCCTGGCCGGTGGGCAGCGAGCCGACGGGCAGCTCGGCCAGCTCGGTGAGCTGCAGGCGCTGCAGGATGAGCTCCACCTCGTCCGCCGGCGCCAGCTCGGCACCGTCGGCCAGGAAGGCGGGCGCCGGAGCACGGCGACGGGACCAGCCGCGGCGGATCTCCAGGCCCACGCGCACGTTGTCGCGGACGGTGAGGGAGGAGAACACCTCGAGGCGCTGGAAGGTCCGGCCGATCCCGGCGCGCGCCCGCTGGTGGGTGCTCAGCCGCGAGATGTCCTTGCCGTCGAGCACGACCGAACCCGACGTGGGGTTGATCACGCCGCACACCGCGTTGAACGTGGTGGTCTTGCCGGCGCCGTTCGGGCCGATCAGACCGCAGATGCGTCCGGGGTCGACCCGCAGCGACACGCCGCCGACGGCCAGGTGCCCGCCGAAGCGGACCGACAGGTCGCGGACCTCGAGGGCGGTCATGCGCCACCTCCGGCACCGGCGCCGACCGGCTGCGGCATCTCCGACTCGTCGAGCCCGAGCATGCGGCCCGCGTCCAGGGCGTCGGCGCGGGACAGGGGCCGGTCGAGGCCGAGCTCGTCGGGCGACGGCGCCTCGGCCTTCTGCATGGCCTCGGGGACCACGCCGAGCACGCCGATGGCCACCCGGACGGACAGGAAGGTGAAGACGCCGATGGCGAGCAGGCGCCAGCCGTTGGAGCCGATCCGATCCACCCAGGGGAAGAACGCGGCGACACCCACGGCCAGGAGCAGCCAGATGGCCGCGGCCGCACGCCGGGGGCGGGGCCCGTCGGGCGTGGAGGGCGCGAACAGGATCGGGCACAGCGGCACGACGGCGACCACGAACACCAGGATCGCCGCGAAGAACGACCACTTGGTGATGATGTCGGCGCGGGTGGCGAGCCACAGCAGGACCGCGCCGGCGCCGGCGACCACGAGGGACGGCACCGACTCCCCGACCGCCCGGTAGCCGGCCGCCATCTGCGGGGCCGCGCCGTCGGGCTCGCGGCCCAGGCTGATGCCCATCATCCCGGGGGTGAAGCTCAGGACGTCGCGCACCGGCATGGACACGAACCGGAAGACGCCGATGGCGTTGGCCGCGAACACCGTGGAGGCGATCGGGATGGCGCCGAGCAGCAGGCCGCCGAAGAAGGCACCGGCGACGGACCCGATGCCGCCGACCACGGCGAGCATGGTGATGGGCAGCGAGTTGGTGAGGCTGAAGTCGTCGGCGATGAACGTGCGGCCGGCGAGCGCGCCGCCCAGGCCGGCGATGGCCGCGGACAGGGCGAAGACGCCCACCTTGGTGGAGGTGAGGTTGAGCCCGAGCGTGGCGCAGGCCACCGGCGAGTCCTTCATGGCCGCCACACGCCGTCCCCACGCGCTGCGCCGCAGCAGGACCAGGAGGTTGCCGAGCAGGGCGAACGCGACCGCGAACAGGATCAGCTGCCGGTAGTCGTTGGTGATCTCGAACCCGGCGATGTTGAGGCCCGGCACCTGGATGGAGCCACCGGGCATGACCTCCGCCTGCCCGAAGACCATGGCGGTGCAGAACAGCGCGAACGCCGCCGTGGCCAGCGCCAGGTAGATGCCCGACAGCCGCAGGGCCGGCAGGGCGACGATCGCGCCGACCACCGCGCAGAGCACGACCGCGATCACCACGCCGACCGGCGAGCCGGTGGCGCCCCACGTGGCCATGGCCAGCGCACCGATGCCGGTGAACGTCATCTGCGCGAGCGAGATCTGCCCGGCGTAGCCGGTGAGCGGCACCAGCGACAGCGTGATCAGCGCGAAGCCGAAGCCCTTGGAGACCAGGTTCAGGTCGGGGCCCGACAGCAGCGAGCCGACCGCAGCGGCGACCAGCACCAGCGCGATGCCGCCCCAGATCGCGTGCGACTGCGACGGCGGCCGCACCGGCGAGCGCGGCCGGCTCACGCCGTGCGCCCGGAGTCGGGCCTCGGGCTGCACGAGGATGACGACGAACAGCATCACCGCCGGGATGGCGGTGCGCAGGTTCTGGAGGCTGATCGGTCCGAGCGCGTACGACGGGTCGATGTAGCCCGTGGCGTAGGACTCGGCGAGGCCCAGCACCACCGCGCCCAGGAACGCGCCCGGCAGCGATCGCAGCCGACCGACGACCGCCACCGCGTACGCGTTGATGACGAGCAGCGTGAGGGTCACCGCGCTGAGGGTCTGCTCGGAGGCGATGAGCACCCCCGACACCGCGGCGAGCCCGGCGCCGAGCGCCCAGGCCAGCATGGCCGTGCGTCCGGGCCGGCCGCCGTTGAGCTGCAGCAGCGCACGGTCGTCGACGATGGCCCGCATGGCCACGCCGAGGCGCGTGCGGCGCAGCACCAGCCGCAGCCCGATCGCCACGGCGATCGCGATCGCCATGGTGAGGATGCGCGAGTACGGCACGGCCACGCCGGCGATCTCCACCGTCTTGCCGGCGAAGAACGGCGGCACCGGGCGGGCCACGTCGGGCGGCCAGATCACGTTGGCGATGCCGAGCAACGCCACCATGAGGCTGACCGTCACGACGATCTTGACCACCTCGGACGCGCCCTCGATCCCGCGCATGATCCCGCGCTCGACCGCCGCGCCGAACAGCGGCGCCATCACGAACACCACGAGGATCACCGAGGGGACGACCGGGACGCCCCACCCCTGGTTCACCTGCCAGTAGGCGAACGCCGCCAGCATCCCGAACGCACCGTGGGCGAAGTTGAAGATGCCCGAGGTGGTGTAGGTGACCACCAGGCCGGAGGCCGCGATGGCGTAGATGGCAGCGGTCGACAGACCGGCGATGGTGAACGTCAGGAACTTGTCCAACTCAGCTCCTCGCGGGGTCGAGCAGTCTCGGCGTGATCACGGTGGAGGCCGACCTCAGATCGGCCGGGACGGATCGATCGCACCCTCGGCCGGGAGCTTCTCGGTCACGGTCGCGATGCTGTCCTTCGGGCAGTGGAAGCCGTCCTGGTCGTCGTTCTTGCCGCCGATCTCCGGGTAGAGGCGCTCGAACTTGCCGTCCTTGACGACCATGAGCATCCCGCACTCGGGCGGATCGCCGCCCGGGTCGGTCGGGGCGTGGGTGCCGCCGGCGGTCCAGTCCTTCTGGGCCGCGGCCTCCTGCAGCACGCAGGTGCGGTCGACGATGCCGTCGTTCTTCTCGCCGCACGCCTTGACCGAGCTGGCGAACAGCAGCCAGGCCGAGGTGCTCTGCAGACCGAGGGCGGCCTTCTTGCCGTCGGGGACGTTCTTGTCGAGGTTGTCCTCGTACTGCTTGATCGCCGGCCACTTGTCCGACTCCTCGAAGGGGTGGAAGGCGATGCGGATGACGGAACCCTCGACCGCCTGCGGACCGGCGGAGAAGAAGTTCTCGTCGTAGACGTTCGTCTCGTTGAGCGCGACGCCCTCCCAGCCCTGCTCCTTCAGCTTGGAGAGGAGGTTCGCGGCGTTCGACGGCTCACCGATCCAGTAGAGCGAGCCGGCGCCGCTGTCGATCACCTTCTGCGCGAGCGGCGTCCAGTCCGCCATGCCGGCCACCGGGTAGCTCAGCGGATCGAGCTGCTCGATGCCACCGACCGACTGGACCGCGGCGTTGTACTGCAGGTGGACCGACTTGAGCGACGGCAGCTCGCCGTAGACGACGATGTTCTTCTTGGACTCGTCGGGATAGAGCTCCTTGAAGTCCATGATCCACTGCTCGGACTTCTTGTTCGGCGGGTTCGGCAGCGGCTGGACCTGTCCGTTCGACAGGCTCTTCTCCACCGACACGGCGAACGCCGGGATGTCGATCAGCTTGCACTTGTGGAAGTCCGAGCCGTCCTTGCCGGTGAACTCCATGTTGTCCTGCGTGAAGGCACCGCCGACGAACGCGAACACGGAGTTGCAGGCCTTGGCCATGGCGGCCTCGACCTGGAACAGCTTGGCGTCCAGGTCGACCAGCTCGATCTGCAGGCCGCCGATGCCGCCCTGCTCGTTGCACCAGGCGGCGAAGGCCTGGGACGCGTCCCAGAGCTCCTTGTTCAGACCCGGCCGGATCTCGGCGCCGCGATCGTTGGGGACGCCGACGTAGAGCTTGTCGGTGCCGGTGCCGCCCTCACCGTCCTTGACCTTGAGGTCGCCCTCGCCGCACGGCGAGTCCATGTCGCCCCACTTGGCGCTCGTCGAATCGGCGCCGGCCGCCGTGGTCGTCGTCGAGCCGTCGCCGTCGCCCTCCTCGTCGCCCCCACCGGACGCGCCGCACGCGGCTGCGACCATCGCGAGCGCGGCCACGAGCACCACGATTCCCCAGAGCGGGCCGCGTCCCCTCCGATGGCGTCCGCCGTCGAACTGACCGTCCATTGTGTGAACCCCCTGTGTGACCTTCGGTCACGTGAACGAGCTGCCCCCGTCCGAACGGTTCCCCGCCTCGGACCCGGCCGATTGCGTGTCTGGTTCTACCAGATGACCTCCGTCACCTGTGCCCGACGGCTCCGGTCCCCCGGCCCGATCCGACGTGGATCCGACCCCCGGTGACCGTCCGGTCGCGTTGCCGTCCGCAGTGCGGCTCTGCAACGATGGACGAAGAATCTGACAGACCGTCAGATTCCCGTCAATCACCCTTGCGACATCTCCCGCCGGAGGGGGCGTCCCGGGGTGTGACGTCAGGACGACCAGACCCGACAGGGCCAGACGCAACCAGGGAGCACGCGTGGACCTCGCGATCCGCAACGTCACCATCGTCGACGGCACCGGGGCGCCCGCCCGCCTCGGCGACGTGGGGGTCGCCGACGGACGGATCGCCGTCGTCGCCGAGCCGGGGGCGGCCGAGCTCGACGGCGCCACCACCGAGGTCGACGCCACCGGCCTGGTGCTCTGCCCGGGATTCGTCGACCCGCACACGCACTACGACGCGCAGCTGCTGTGGGACCCGACGGCGTCGCCGTCGAGCGTCCACGGCGTCACCACGGTGATCGGCGGCAACTGCGGGTTCACGCTCGCCCCGCTCGCCCCCGGCGACGGCGACTACACCCGGCGGATGATGGCCAAGGTCGAGGGCATGCCGCTCGCCGCGCTCGAGCAGGGAATCGACTGGAACTGGGAGACCTTCGGCGAGTACCTCGCCCGCTTCGACGGCAACCTGGCCGTCAACGCCGGGTTCCTCGTGGGCCACTGCGCGCTGCGCCGCAAGGTCATGGGGACCGACGCCGTCGGCTCCCAGCCCACCGAGGAGCAGCTGCAGGCCATGAGGGAGCTGCTCGCCGAGTCGATCCGGGCCGGTGGCCTGGGCTTCTCCACCACGCGGGCCCGCACCCACTCCGACGGCGACGGCCAGCCGGTCGCGTCGCGCTGGGCCGAGGAGCCCGAGCTGCTGGCGCTCGCCGAGGTGGTGTCCGAGCACGAGGGCACCACGCTCGAGTTCGCGTCCGACGGCTGCCTCGACGGCTTCGACGACGAAGAGGTCGAGTTCATGATCCGGTTCTCCAAGGCCGGCAACCGGCCCCTGAACTGGAACGTGCTGACCGTCGACTCCCACGCTCCCGAGCGCTACCGCAACCAGCTCGACGCCATGGACCGAGCCGCCGCGGCGGGCGCCCGGGTGGTGGCGCTGACCATGCCGGTGATCGTCGGCATGAACATGAGCTTCCTCAACTACTGCGCGCTGAACATGATGCCGGACTGGGGCGACATCCTCGGCCTGCCGGTCCCGGAGCGCATCGAGAAGCTGAAGGACCCCGAGACCCGCCGGTTCATGGAGGACCGCGCCGCGTCGCCCGACGCCGGCGTGTTCGCCCGCCTCACCGGCTGGGACACCTACGTCATCGGCGACACGTTCTCGGCCGAGAACGACGGCCTGACCGGTCGCCGGGTCGGTGACATCGCCGCCGAGCGCGGCACCACCCCGTTCGACACCCTGCTGGACATCGTCATCGCGGACGACCTGCGGACCGTGCTCTGGCCTGGCGCCACCGACGCGGATCCCGAATCGTGGGAGCTGCGCCGCCAGGCCTGGCAGCACCCGGCGGTCATGCTCGGCGGCTCCGACGCCGGCGCGCACCTGGACCGCATGCAGGGCGCCAACTACCCCACCCGGTTCCTGGCCGACAGCCTCCGTGGCCGGAAGCTCACGACCCTCGAGGACGCGGTGCGGATGATGACGTCGGTGCCGGCGGCGCTGTTCGGACTGCGCGACCGCGGCGTCATCGCGGAGGGCGCGCACGCCGACCTGGTGCTGTTCGATCCCGAGACCATCGACTCCGAGATGCTCTCGATGGTCGAGGACCTGCCCGGCGGCACCGGTCGCCTGTACGCCGGCTCGGTCGGCGTCCGCTCGGTCTACGTCGGGGGCGTCGAGGTGGTCCGCGACTCGCAGCCGACCGACGCCCGGCCGGGTTCGATCCTCCGCTCCGGCGTCGACACGGACACCGTCACCGCCTCCTGATCCGTCCGGGATATGGGGGTCGCGCCCCGACAAGGATTGTCCGGCGCGACCCCCATATCCGGACGTGGTGGTTCAGGAGCGGGTGCGGAGCTCGCCGAATCGCGGCGCGAGCACCGTGAACAGCGCGAGCCCCAGGGCGAGCAGACCCAGCGGCACGATGCCGTTGCCGCGGTTGGTGAACACCGGGATCAGCACGAACGCGCTGAGCAGCGCCGTCCAGGCCCACAGGATCGCGACGGTCCGCCGGTGGCCGTGGCCCAGGTCCATCAGCCGGTGGTGCAGGTGGGCTTTGTCGGCGGTGGCCACGCCCGAGCGCCGCGTCGCCCGCCGGACGATCGCGAACGCGGTGTCGAGCAGCGGCACGCCCAGGATGAACAGCGGGATCACGAGCGGGGCGAAGAAGAACCACGACTGGCCCGAGAACGGGTCGTCGGACTGGCCGCCGACCGCGATCGTGGACGACGCGAGCAGCAACCCCAGGAGCAGCGCGCCGCTGTCGCCCATGAAGATGCTCGCCGGGTTGATGTTGAACGGCAGGAAGCCGATGCAGGCCCCCGCGGTCACGATGGCGATCAGCGGACCCACGTTCGACGGGTCCAGCACCCCGACGTCGAGCAGGCGCCACCCGTAGAGGAAGAAGGCCAGCGACGCGATCGACACGATGCCGGCGGCCAGCCCGTCCAGGCCGTCGATCAGGTTGACCGCGTTGGCCATGACCACGACCCACAGCACCGACACGAGCGCCGAGAGGTCGGGCGGCAGGACCGTGAAGCCCAGGAACGGCACGCGGAAGTAGATGACGGTGAGGCCCACGAGCGTCAGCACCGACCCCGAGAGCACCATGCCGGCGAGCTTGGCGGGCGGCGACACGTCACGGATGTCGTCGACCAGGCCGGTCACGAACATGACCGCCGCGGCCACGAGCACGCCGATCACGTTCGACGGCGTCTGGAACACGGGGTCGAGGTCGGGCAGCAGCGCCGCCACGCCCACTCCGGCGAGCAGGCCGATGAACAGCGCGGCGCCGCCGAGCACCGGCGTGGCGGTCGCGTGGACGCTCCGGTCCGAGGGGTGGGCCATGGCACCGACACGGCGCGACAGGGAGCGGAGCCAGGGGACCGACACGGCCGTGGCGGCGATCGAGACCGCCATCACGATCAGGTAGTCGCGCACCGGACCGACACTAGTGGGGAGCGGTGTGACCCTTGTTCCAGCGGGCGGCGACCCTGGTCGGCCGTCTGATGGATGTGGTACAAACGCCCGGTGAACGACGGGTGACGCTGGGGCAGCTGGGAAGGGAATCGTGACCGGAGAGGGAAGGCCGGTCACCCAGGTGCAGCGACGTCCCGGTGCCAGGAGGGACTGATGCAGCCGGAGTGGGGCCAGGCCTCGCGAGTGCAGGACGGGCCACGGCCGTTGTCTTCGCCCGCGGATGGTCAGCTCGCCCGCAACAGCATGACCATGGAGGCCGCCGCGGCGGAGCTCCCGGTCACCGACATCTCCTCCACCCGGGAGCGTGGCCGTCCGCGGCACCTGCGCCGGGTCCCGTTCTCGATGCAGCTCAAGGTCGCGCTCATCGGCGCGGACCTGGTCGCCACCATCTGCGGACTGGCGATCGCCACCGGTGTGACCGCATGGCTGGGTTGGACCGACCCCGACGCGGAGCGGCTGCTGCCGACAGCGCTCGCGTCGCTGCCCATCTGGCCGGTGCTCTACGCGCACCAGGGCCTGTACCAGGCCCGGCGGATCAGCCGGCGGCTGGAGGAGACGCGTCGCATCATCAACTCGGTGCTCGCCGGCATCCTCGTGCTCGCAGGCATCTCCGTCCTCCTGCAGGAGGAGCTCTCGCGCGGCTGGCTGGTGACGGTGGCCGTGTGCGTCAGCGGCACGCTCGTCCTCGAGCGCGAGCTCGCCCGCCGGGTGATCAACGAGTTCCGGGCCCGTGGCGTCATGACCCGTCGCGTCGTGATCGTGGGCCGCAACGAGGAGGCCACGGAGGTTGCCTCGGCCCTCGGCGAGCACCGCGAGCTCGGGTACCAGGTCGTGGGCTTCGTCGCCGACGTCCCGATCGGGCCGGTGATCGACCTGCGCGCCGGCCAGGACCTGGGCCCGTACCTCGGCCGCACCACCGAGGTCCTGGACCTGGTGCGCGCCACCAAGGCCACCGGCGTCATCGTCGCCACCACCGGGATCGACCAGGAGTCGGCCAACCGCCTCATCCGGGACCTCACCCGCGAGGGGCTCTACGTCGAGCTGACCTCCGCCATGCGCGACATCTCCTCCAGCCGCATCTCGGTCCGACCGCTCGGCCGCTACCCGGTCATGTGCGTCGAGCCCGTGGCGCAGTTCAGCTGGCGCCGGGTCGCCAAGCGGGGCTTCGACCTGGTGGCGGCATCGGTGGGGCTCGTGCTGGTCAGCCCGATCCTGCTCGTGTCCGCCGTCGCCATCCGGGTCACGTCCGGCAAGGGCGTGCTGTTCCGCCAGCAGCGCGTCGGCAAGGACGGCGACACGTTCCAGCTCTACAAGCTGCGGACCATGGTCCAGGACGCCGAGGAGCGCCTCGCCGAGCTGCAGGCCCACAACGAGGCCGCCGGGCCCATGTTCAAGATGACCGACGACCCGCGGGTGACCCGGGTCGGCAAGGTCCTGCGCGCCACCTCCATCGACGAGCTCCCGCAGCTGTTCAACGTCATCAAGGGCGACATGAGCCTGGTGGGACCCCGCCCGGCGCTGCCCAACGAGGCGGACCAGTGGGACGAGGCCCTCTGGGAGCGCCTGCGCGTGCAGCCCGGCATCACCGGCATGTGGCAGGTCAGCGGCCGCTACACCGCGTCGCTCGAGACGTACGCCCGCCTCGACCTGTACTACGTCGACAACTGGTCGCTGGTCACCGACCTGGCCATCCTCGCCCGCACGGTGGGCGTGGTCGTCAAGCGCCGCGGCGGCGCCTAGTCCGCCTTCGGCGAGGCAACGCCTCGTTCCGGACGGTCAGTTCCTCGCTTCGCTGCGGAGACCGTTCAGAACCCAACGGCGCCTTCGGCGAGATCTCCCTTTGTTCCGGACGGTCAGTTCCTCGCTTCGCTGCGGAGACCGTCCGGGTACACCGGGAACTTCGAGCAGAGCGCCCGGACGTCGTCGCGCACCGAGGCGATCTCGGCGGTGTCGGTCGTGTCGTTCAGCACCCGGGTGATCAGCTCCGCGATCTGCACCATCTCGGGCTCCTTCATGCCCTGCGTGGTGACCGACGGCGTGCCGATCCGCAGGCCCGAGGTGACGAACGGCGACCTCGGATCGTCGGGGACCGTGTTCTTGTTGAGCGTGATGCCGGCGTCGTCGAGCGCGTTCTGGGCGTCCTTGCCGGTCAGCTCCTCGTCGAACGTGCGCAGGTCGATCAGCATCAGGTGGTTCTCGGTGCCACCGGAGACCAGTCGGAAGCCGCGCTCCCCCAGCGCGTCGGCCAGCGCTGCGGCGTTGGCGACGATCTGGCGGGCGTACTCCCCGAACTCGGGGGTCGCGGCCTCACCGAACGCCACCGCCTTGCCGGCGATCACGTGCTCGAGCGGCCCGCCCTGCAGACCGGGGAAGATCGCCTTGTCGATCGCCGCGGCGTGCTCGGAACGCGACACGATGCACCCGCCGCGGGGACCGCGGAGCGTCTTGTGCGTGGTGAAGGTGACGACGTCCGCGTACGGCACCGGGTTGGGGTGCGCGCCGCCGGCGATGAGTCCGGCGATGTGGGCGGCGTCGAACAGGAAGAGCGCGCCCACCTCGTCGCAGATCTCACGGATCGGGGCCGGGTCGATGATCCGCGGGTAGGCGGTGGCGCCGGCGACGATCATCTTGGGTCGGTGCGCGAGGGCCAGGTCCCGCAGCTGGTCCAGGTCGAGCCGCTCGTCGCTCGGGGTCAGGCTGTACGAGACGAAGTCGTAGAACCGGCCCGAGATGTTGACCGGCGAGCCGTGCGTCAGGTGCCCGCCGTGGTCCAGGCTCAGGCCCAGGACGGTGTCGCCCGCCTCGAGCAGGGCCAGGTACACGCCCAGGTTGGCGTTGGCACCGGAGTGGGGCTGCACGTTGGCGGCGTCCGCCCCGAACAGCTCGCACACCCGACGCCGTGCCAGGTCCTCGATCTCGTCGACCACCTGGTTGCCGCCGTAGTACCGCTTGGACGGGTAGCCCTCGGAGTACTTGTTGGTCAGCACGGACCCGACCGCGTCCATGACCGCCGGGGACGTGAAGTTCTCCGAGGCGATCAGCTGCAGCCCGGTGTTCTGGCGCTCGACCTCCCGGTCGATCAGCTCGGTGATCTCGGTGTCCGGCTGGGTGGGCCAGGGCATGGGGGTCGTCCTGTTCAGTCAGGTCCGCGGTCGGCGGACGGATGTGATGTGGGTGTGGACGTCAGCCGAGGCCGGCGTCGAGCTCGGAGATCTTCGCGACCCGACCGGCGTGGCGGCCACCCTGGAACTCGGCGTCCAGCCACGCGTCGAGCGCGTCCTTGGCCACCTCCTCGCCGGTGAGGCGCTGACCGATGCAGATGACGTTGGCGTCGTTGTGCTCTCGGGCCAGCCGCGCCGAGGTGTGGTCGTGGACGGTGGCGGCGCGCACGCCGGGCACCTTGTTGGCGGCGATGGCGATGCCGATGCCGGAGCCGCAGACGCACAGGCCCAGGTCCGCGTCACCCCCGGCGACCGCCCGGCCCACCGCCGCACCGAAGTCGGGGTAGTCCACCCGGTCGTGCCCGTGGGTGCCGAGGTCGATCACCTCGACGCCCCGGTCCGCCAGGTGCTTGCCCAGCAGGTCCTTGAGGTCCACCCCGGCGTGGTCCGCCCCGATCGCGATGCGCACGGTCACGAGTCCGCCTCCGCCCGGGCCAGCCGCGAGTGCAGCGTGATCAGGACCTGCTCGGACGCCTTCGGCATCTCGTCGAGCAGGGTGCGGAACGCCTTCGTGCGGAACCGCAGCAGCTTCATGTCGGTGTCGGCCACCACCGTGGCGGTGCGGGGCCGGTGATCGATGAGCGCCATCTCGCCGACCATCGAACCCGGGCCGGACGTGGCGATGTGCTCGCCCCGGACGTACACGCTCGCCTGGCCCTCGACGATCACGAAGCAGTCGGTGCCGGGGTCCCCCTGGTCGACGAGCACGGTGCCGGCGGGGGCCTCCATCTGGTCCGACAGGTCCAGCACCCGGCGCAGGTCGTCCTCCGAGAAGCCCTCGAAGAACGGCACGGACGAGAGCCAGTCGACGTCGTCGTTGGACTTTCGGGCCATCGGATCCCCCGTTCCGGAGCGGTCGCTGAGCACCTCGGCCGACGCCGGCGGTGCCCCCTGCACACTACTGTCGGCCCGGAGGAGGTGCCGCAGCGGTTCGGCGCCCCGGGAACCAGGGGGACACATGGGGACACGGACCGGGGCGCGGCCATGAGGGCCGTGGTCATGCGGGGCGGCGAGCTGGTCGTCGACGACGTGGCGGTCCCCGCCCTGCAGCCCGGCCAGGTGCTGGCCGAGGTGCTGGCGTGCGGCATCTGCGGCTCGGACCTCCACGCGCTGCACCACGCCGACCGGATGGTCGAAATGTCCGAGGCGGCCGTCGAGCCCGGCGGCATCGCGCCCAAGGTCATGGATCCGTCCCACGACGTGGTGATGGGCCACGAGTTCTCGGCCCGGGTGCTCGAGGTGGGCGAGAACGTCGGCAACTGCACGCCCGGCGACGTGGTGGTGTCGCTGCCGATCGTCATGGACGCCGGCGGCGTGCACGCGGTCGGGTACTCCAACGACTACCCCGGCGGCTACGGCCAGCGGCTGGTCCTGTCCGACATGCTGACCATGAAGGTGCCGAACGGGCTCGACCCCGAGCTGGCCGCGCTCACCGAGCCCATGGCGGTCGGCCTGCACGCGGTGGAGATGAGCCGGGTCAGCCCGCGCCACGCCGCGGTCGTGCTCGGCTGCGGTCCCGTGGGACTGGCGGTGATCGCCGCGCTCCGGCTGGCCGGCGTGGAGACGATCGTGGCCGCCGACTTCTCGACCGCCCGACGGGCGCTCGCGACCACCATGGGCGCCACCGCGGTGGTCGACCCGTCGGAGGAGGGCGCGGTCGCGGCCTGGCGGCGGGTCGACGGCGCCAAGCCGCTCGTCGTCTTCGAGGCCGTCGGTGTGGAGGGCATGCTCGACCGAGCCCTGGTCGACGCGCCGCGCGGCTCGCAGATCCTGGTCGTCGGCGTCTGCATGGTGCCCGACACGATCCGGCCGATGATCGCCGTCGGCAAGGAGCTGAACCTGCAGTTCGTGCTCGGCTACGACCCGCTGCAGTTCCAGACCACGCTGCGGCGCATCGCCGAGGGCGAGCTCGACGTCACCCCGATGATCACCGGCCGGGTGGACCTGGACGGCGTCGCCGACGCGTTCACCGCCCTCGGCGACCCCGAGGCCCACGCCAAGATCCTGGTCGTCCCCGGCTCGAACTGACGCCCTGCCCGGCCCCCGACGCCCCCACCGGCCTTCGTGATGCTTTTCCGGGCGATATCCCCCGGAACAGCATCACAGAACGGGCGTCTCAGGTTCGCAGCGGGCGGCGGGCGACCAGCGCGCGGTCGCGGCCGGTCAGGTCGGGTGCCAGCTCGGCCTCCGCGAAGCGGCCGAGCGCCAGCTCGACGGCCGTCGCGCCCTGCTCGGGCGACAGCTCGCAGACCAGCGCGCCGTCGTCGGTCAACCACGACGGCGCCTCGTCCACGATGCGGCGGACGTCGTCCAGGCCGTCGGGACCGGCGAAGAGCGCGGACGACGGCTCCCAGTCGGCCACGGCGGCCGGCAGCGCCGCGGCGGCCGGCACGTACGGCGGGTTGGTCACGACCAGGTCGACGGTGCCGCGCAGCTCGTCGGGCAGCGCCGCGAACCACTCCCCCAGCTCGACGCGGACCCGGGCGCCCGCCCGTCCGGTGCCGGCCAGGTTGGCCCGGGCCACGTCCAATGCCGGCTCGCTCACGTCGGTGGCCCACACCGACGTGCGCACCCGCTCGGTCGCCACGGCCAGCGCGATGGCGCCCGAGCCGGTGCCGAGGTCGACCACGGTCGTCGATCGCTCCCTGCCGCCGACGCGGTCGAGCTCGCGGAGCGCCACCTCGACCACCTGCTCGGTCTCGGGGCGCGGGATCAGCACCCGGCGGTCGACCATGAGGTCGAGCATCCGGAACGGCCAGTGGCCGAGCACGTACTGGAGGGGCTCCCCCGCCGCACGTCGCGCGGTCATCCGATCGAGGCGGGTGACGCCGCCGACGGTCGCCCGCTCGCCGAGCACGGAGAACAGCTCGGCGTCGGTCACGCCGGCGGCCTCGGCCACGATCCGCGCCGCGTCGGTGCGGGCGTCGGCGACGGCGTCGTCGTCATCGACCGGATCGCCCGGATCGCCGGGGCCGGTGAGGCGGTCGATCGTCTCGGCCAGCAGCTCGCGCCACGTGACGGTGCCCGCGAGGTCGTCGTCGGCGGTGTGGTCCGGGAGGTCGTCCACGGGTGGCCTCAGCCGAGCTCGGCGAGCTTGCGGGTCTGCTCGTCGGCCACCAGCGCGTCGCTGATCGCATCGAGGTCGCCAGACAGCACCTTGTCCAGCGAGTACAGCGTCAGGCCGATCCGGTGGTCGGTGACGCGGTTCTCCTTGAAGTTGTAGGTGCGGACCTTCTCGCTGCGCCCGCCCCCGCCGATCTGCGCACGCTTCTGGCCGGAGGCCTCCTCGGCGGCGCGCTCCTGCTCCAGCTGCAGCAGCCGGGACCGCAGCACCCGCAGCGCCTTCGCCCGGTTCTGCAGCTGGCTCTTCTCGTCCTGCATGGCCACGACCAGACCGGTCGGCAGGTGGGTGATGCGCACCGCGGAGTCGGTCGTGTTCACGGACTGCCCGCCGGGACCCGAGGAGCGGTAGACGTCGATCTGCAGGTCGTTCGGGTCGATCTGCACGTCGACCTCGTCCGCCTCGGGCAGCACCACGACCGTGGCCGACGACGTGTGGATGCGCCCCTGCGACTCGGTCACCGGCACGCGCTGCACCCGGTGCGGTCCGGCCTCGAACTTCATGCGGGTCCAGACCCCGTCGCCGGCCAGGCGGAGCACCACTTCGCTGACACCGCCCAGATCGGACGGCGAGCTCGACAGGACCTCGACCGACCAGCCCTGGCGCTCGGCGAAGCCCCGGTACATCTCGAGCAGGTCGCGGGCGAACAGGTTCGCCTCCTCGCCGCCCTCGGCGCCGCGGATCTCCACGATCACGTCGCGGTCGTCGTTGGGGTCGCGGGGCAGCAGCAGGATGCGGAGCTCGGACTCGAGCCGCTCGATCGCCTCCCGCGCCGCGGTCGCCTCCTCGCGCCATGCCTCGCGCTCGTCGCCGCTCGACGACGCGAGCAGCTCCTCGGCCGCAGCCAGGTCGTCGGTGGCGGTCCGCAGCGCGGTCGCCCGCTCGACGATCGGCTGCAGCGCGCGGTAGCGGCGCGACAGCTCGACGTACCGGCGCTGGTCCGCCACCACCTCGGGGTCCGCCAGCCGGGCCTCCGTGTCGGACAGCTCGCGCTCCAGCCCCTCGGCACGGGTCAGCAGCGTCGGATCGCTCACCGCGACCCGCTCTCGTCGAGCCACGGTGCCGGCACGGTCGTCACCGTCGCGGGCCGGTCGAGCAGGCCGGCCAGCCGATCCAGCGTGGGCAGGCGGTCGCGCTCGGGCACCGCCAGCACGAGCGGCGCGTCCGGGTCCCATCGCTCGCGCGTGTCGGCGGCGACGGGCACGAACGAGAGGTCCGCACCGGTCGAGCAGACGACGAGGAGCGGCGAGCCGTCGACCGCGGTGCCGGCTGCGGCGGCGGGCGTGACGTCGCGGACGCTGTCGCGGCGGACGGTGGTCTCGATCGGCTCCAGTCCGGCGGCCCCCACGCGTGCCGGGTCCTCGACGAGCGACCGTCGCAGCCAGCGCTCCCGGGCCAGCCGGGACAGCGGGTGCGTGGCGGCACCGGCGACGCGCTCGGCGCGGACCATGCCGACCGACCGGGCGAGCGTCGTGGTCGGCGGCTCGCCCTGGTGC
>JAEXGP010000038.1 GCA_023450775.1 Actinomycetes bacterium
GCGCACGGCCGGGCGGAGCTGCGGGTGATCAACGGCGCCGGCCACGAGCTGCGCCACGACCCCCGCGCCGTCGCGGTGCTGCTGGGCTGGCTGTCCCGCCAGCACATCTCCGACGTCGTCGCCGGCAGCTGACGCCCCGTCTCGTCGAGTCTCGTCTCGGTCCGTCTCGTCTCGTTCCGGGCCAGACGTCGGTCCGGTCCAGGCAGAACGGAGATCGGCCCGTCAGTCGACCGGGTCGGACTTGGCCTTCTTGGCCGCCTTCATCATCTTCTTCCACTCCCGGACACGGCCCAGGTTCTCCTCCGAGTCCACGTCCGCGACCGAGCGGGGCTGCTCGTCGGAGAACGGTGCGGCGGCCTCCTCCCACCCCGCGGGCCGGATGCCCAGCCGCTTGGCGAGGATCGCCATGAAGATGCGGGTCTTCTCGTCGCCGTAGCCGGGCAGCTCGCGCAACCGGGCGTAGAGCACCTGCGCGGTCGGGTCGTCCGCCCACAGCTGGGCGGCGTCGCCGTCGTGGTGCGCGACCAGGTCCAGGCACAGCGAGTGGATGCGGCGGCCCATCGCGGCGGGGAACCGGTGGATCGCCGGCTTCTCGCAGCACACCGCCACGAAGTCGTCCTCGGTCATGGCGGCGATCGACGGCGCGTCGAGCGTGCCGCCGAGGCGCTCCTTGAGCGTCGCCGGGCCCTTGAACGCCCACTCCATGGGCACCTGCTGGTCGAGCAGCATGCCGATCAGGAGGGCGAGGGGGTCCTCCTCGAGCAGCCGATCGGCCGCTTCGTCGCCGGTGATGGGGATCGCAGGACCGGTCATGGCGCGGAAGCGTAGGGGATGGGCCGTTCGGGCTCCCCGCCCGGGTCGATCGGACCTGTCGGGTGTGCCGGACGCACCGATGTGTTCAAGGTGCATCACCCGCGCACCGAAGGGTTCCCGGTACGGACGAACAGGAGCGAGATCCGTGGAGAGCTGTCCCCACTGTCACTTCCTCATGCGTGACGACGCGGTCGAGTGCGGCGTCTGTCACCGGCCGAGGATCATCGTGGACCGTGGCGGCGTGGCGATCGTGGACGACTCCCGTGTGGGCGTCGGCCGCTCCACCGGCGTGCCGGTCGCGCTGATCTTCATGCTCGTCCTGGTGCTGTGCATCGGCGTCGGCGTGGTCGCCGCCACCCAGCACTGGCTCTGACCGCTCGGCTCAGACCGCCGAGCCTCGGCGTCTGGCTCAACCGTGCCAGGGGACCGGCAGGTCCACCTCGATGCCGAAGCGTGAGATCGCGTCGGTGACCGTCGTGTCGGGCACGGCGCCCTCGTGGCACAGCTGGCCGAGCACGGCGACGGTGAGGTGCGCCGCGTCGGTCTCGAAGTAGCGGCGCAGCGCCTCACGGGTGTCGGAGCGCCCGAAGCCGTCGGTGCCGAGCGACGTGTAGCGCCGTGGCACCCACCGGCTGATCTGGTCGGGGACCAGCCGCATGTGGTCCGAGACCGCCACGATCGGTCCCGCGGAGTGCTGCAGGAGCTCGGTCACCCGTGGCACGCGCGGGGTCTCGGTGGGGTGCAGGCCGTTCCATCGCTCGACGGCCATGGCGTCGTTGCGCAGCTGCTGGTAGCTCGTCGCCGACCACAGCTCGGCGCCGACGCCGTAGTGCTCCGCCAGCAGGCCCTGCGCCTCGACCGCCGTGCGCCACGTCGGACCGGAGAACAGGATCGTGGCCCGCGGTCCGCCGGTGTCGGGCGCCGCGGCCCACGGGTACAGGCCCTCGATGACGCCGGTCGGCACGTCGATGCCCTCCACGACCGGCTCGGCCATGGGCGGCATCCGGTAGTTCTCGTTGTAGAGGGTCAGGTAGTAGAAGACGTCCTCCCCGTGCTCGGCGCCCGCCTCGGGGTACATGCGGTCGATGCCGTCCCGGACGATCGTCGCCATCTCGTACGCGAAGGCCGGGTCGTAGGACCGGCACACGGGCACGGTCGACGCCAGCACGTGGCTGTGGCCGTCCTGGTGCTGGAGCCCCTCGCCGAGCAGCGTCGTGCGGCCCGCCGTCGCCCCGAGCAGGAACCCGCGTGCCCGGGCGTCGGCGGCGGCCCAGATGAGGTCGCCGACCCGCTGGAAGCCGAACATCGAGTAGAAGGTGAAGAACGGCACCATCGGCACGCCGCGGTGCGCGTACGACGTGGCGGCCGCCGTCCAGCTCGAGAGGCCGCCGGCCTCGGTGATGCCCTCCTCCAGGATCTGTCCGTCGGAGGACTCCTTGTAGGACAGCAGCAGGTCGTGGTCGACCGGCTCGTAGAGCTGGCCCTGGGACGCGTAGATCTTCAGCTCCCGGAACAGCGCGTCCATGCCGAAGGTCCGGGCCTCGTCGGGGATGATCGGCACGACCCGCCGACCGAACTCGCCGTCCCGGCACAGGTTGCGCAGCAGCCGCGTGAAGGCGGTCGTCGTGGACGCGGCCTGGTCGCCCGAGCCGGACATCAGCTCGTCGAACGGGCCGGGCGACGGGCGCTCCAGCCGCTTGCGGACGTGGACCGAGCGGGAGGGGATGTAGCCGCGCAGCGCGGCCCGGCGGGCCCGGAGGTACTCGAGCTCCTCGGAGTCCTCGGGCGGACGGCTGTAGGGCGGTACCCCGTCGGCGAGCGCCTCGTCCGAGATGACGTCCTCGAGCTGCAGCCGGTCCCGCAGACCGATGAGCTGCTCGGCCGACATCTTCTTGATCTGGTGGGTGGCGTTGCGCGCCTCGACGCCGGGGCCGAGGGTCCAGCCCTTGATCGTCTTGGCCAGCACGACCGTCGGCAGGCCCTTGGTCTCGACGGCGGCCGCGTACGCCGCGTAGAGCTTGCGGTAGTCGTGGCCGCCGCGGGGCAGCTTCTGGAGGTCCTCGTCGGAGAGGTGCTCGACCATCTTCCGCAACCGTGGGTCGGGACCGAAGAAGTGCTCGCGGATGTAGTCGCCGGACTCGATCGCGTAGCGCTGGAACTCGCCGTCGACGGTGGTGTTCATCTTGTTCAGCAGCACGCCGTCCTTGTCCTGGGCGAGCAGCTCGTCCCAGCGGCCGCCCCACACGACCTTGACCACGTTCCAGCCGCTGCCGCGGAAGATCGCCTCGAGCTCCTGGATGACCTTGCCGTTGCCGCGGACCGGCCCGTCGAGGCGCTGCAGGTTGCAGTTGATGACCCAGGTGAGGTTGTCGAGCTGCTCACGGGCCGCGAGCGAGATGGCGCCGAGGGTCTCGGGCTCGTCCACCTCGCCGTCGCCGACGAAGCACCACACCCGGCGGTCGGTGGCGTCGTCGATGCGGCGGTGGTCCAGGTACTTGTTGAAGCGGGCCTGGTAGATCGACAGGATCGGGCCGAGGCCCATCGACACCGTCGGGTACTCCCAGAAGTCCGGCATGAGCCGGGGGTGCGGGTACGAGGACAGCCCGCGGCCGGTGCGACCGGGCAGGTCGATCTCGAAGCGGAAGCGGTCGAGGTCCTGCTCGGTGAGGCGGCCCTCGAGGAACGCCCGGGCGTACACGCCGGGTGCTGCGTGGCCCTGGATGTAGACGCTGTCGCCGGGCTGGTCGCCGGCGGTGCCGCGGAAGAAGTGGTTGAAGCCGACCTCGTACAGGGCGGCCGAGCTGGCGTAGGTGGACAGGTGCCCGCCGATCCCGTCGGCCTGCTTGTTGGCCCGGATCACCATGGCCGCCGCGTTCCAGCGGATGTGGCGCCGGATCCGCCGCTCCAGGTCCTCGTTGCCGGGGAACCACGGCTCCTGCGTGACCGGGATCGTGTTGACGTACGGCGTGCTCACCGAGGCCGGTGTCCCGATCGACAGGGCCCGTGCCCGCTGGAGCAGCCGGGCCATCAGGTACTGGGCCCGGGCCGATCCCCGCTGGTCGACCACCGCCTCGAGCGAATCGAGCCACTCCTCCGTCTCGGCGGGGTCGATGTCGGGGAGCTGGTGGGCGAACCCGTCGATGATCACCGTGCGGACCTCCTGAGGTCGGCGTCCCGGCCAAGACTACGGACGTGACGGGTCGGTGCTGGCCGCGTGGTGCTCCTGGTCCGCATAGGGTCGTGCGCCGTGTCCAGCACCCGTGCGTACACCGACGGCGCCTGCCGGGGGAACCCCGGTCCCGGTGGGTGGGCCTATGCCGTCGAGGACGGTCCGTGGGCGTCGGGACACGACCCCGACACCACCAACCAGCGGATGGAGATCCGCGCCGTGCTCGAGCTGACCCGCGCGGTGGACGGCCCGCTCGTCGTGGTGTCGGACTCCACGTACGTCGTGAACTGCTGGCGCGACGGCTGGTGGAAGGGCTGGCTGGCCAAGGGCTGGAAGAACTCGCAGAAGAAGCCGGTGGCCAACCGCGACCTCTGGGAACCGCTCGTCGAGGTGTTCCGCGACCGGCCCGACTTCGCCATGGAGTGGGTCAAGGGCCACGGCGGTGACCCCATGAACGACCTCGTCGACCGTCTCGCGGTGGCGGCGTCGTACGAGCGCACGGGCTCGGGGACGGGCCGCCCGCCCGCCGAGTTGCTCGACCGCCCCGACGCGCCGGGGCCTCGGGGCGCCGGCG
>JAEXGP010000063.1 GCA_023450775.1 Actinomycetes bacterium
GACCCGCAGCTGGCTGTTGCCGCCGGCCTCGAACGGCGTGTCGCCGCCGAGTGCGACGAAGGTCGGGACCTCGAGCGGCGGTTCCGTGCTGTCGGGCTCGACGAGTCGGCTGGCACCGTCGAGCTCGAACCCGAACGCCGACGTCCGCGAGACGTGCAGCGTCACCCGGCGCGGTTCACCGGCAGTGCACGCTCCGATGGTGCCGTCGATGAACTCGCACGTCACCGTGGGGGCGGAGTCCAGGTCACCGACGACCCGTTGCGGGGCCTGGATCACCGCGCACCCTTGGCCGTCGTACTTCGCCCGGGTCAGCATGTGGCGACCGTCGGGCTGCTCGGACGTGCGGTACACGACGCGCGTCGAGCGGTCCGACGCCACCAGCGTCACCAGGTGGGTCCCGCCGGAACCGCACGGATCACCCACCGCCTGTGCTCCCTGCACATCCCGGGCGAACTTGATGGAGGACCACTGCGCAGTGGTGGCCTCCTGCTGGCGCTCGTGGCTGGCGTCCTTGATCCCGATGACGCCGGTGAGGCTGATGGCGGCGACGGCCACGCCGATGAGCGCGACGATCACGATGGTGACCAACACCTCGATCAGGGTGAAGCCGGCCGCGTCGCGGTGACGGCTGCCTCTCCGCATGGGAGTGAGGCTAAACGGTCAGTGACCAAACGTCACCGGGTGAACTCACCCACACGAGTAGCGGTCGGACCACCACTTTCCGAGTGAACTCACCCGCCCGTCCACCGCAGGAGATCGCCGGCGTCGACCGCCGATGCGGATAGACAGGGCGGACCGGCAGGAGGGGACACGTGAGCGCAGCAGCACCGGGGCAGCCGGCGGATTCGGGCCAGGGCGAGCGACGGCTCGCGATCCTCCTCGCCATGGCCATGTTCGTGCTCGTGGTCGACACGTCGCTCATGAACGTGTCGATCGCGGCGGTGATCCGTGACCTGGACACCACCGCGAGCGGCGTGCAGGCGGCGATCGCGCTCGAGGCCTTGGTGTCCGCCGCCTTCATCCTCATCAACAGCAAGGTCGGCGACCTGATCGGCCGCAAGCGGGCGTACGTGATCGGCCTCTGCGCCTACGCGACCGGAGCACTCGCCATGGTGCTGGCCCAGAGCCTCACGGCGATCGTCGTGTTCTGGGCGATCGTCGGCGGCTTGGGCGCGTCGCTGCTGCTGCCGGCCATGCAGTCGCTGATCCACGGCAACTTCACCGGTGCCGCGCAGCGCCAGGCCTACGCGCTCGTCGGCGCGTCCGCTGCGATCGCCGCCGCGGTCGGCCCGCTCCTGGGCGGCTTCGTCACCACCTACCTGTCGTGGCGCGTCGGCTTCGGCCTGGAGGTCGTGATCATCGCCGTCGTGCTCAGCCAGATCGGTCTCGTCCGCGACGTGCCCTTCACGGGAGACCGCAGCATCGACGTCCCGGGAGCGATCCTGTCCGTCCTCGGCATGGGCGGCGTCGTGCTCGGCATCCTGCTGTGGCAGGAGGGCGGCGAAGCGGTCGGCGTGACGATCGCGATCGGTGCGGCCGCGCTGGCCGGCCTCGCCATGTGGCTCGTCCGGGCCCGACGCAGCGGCCGCCCGGCGCTGATCGACCCCGACCTGTTCCGCCACGCCAACTTCACCGCCGGCGTCACCGGTCAGATGCTGCAGCAGGTCACGCTCGGCGGCGCCATGATCGCCCTGCCGCTGTTCCTCCAGATGACGCTGGAGTACGACGCCATGCAGGCGGGCCTGGCCCTGGCGCCGCTGTCGCTGAGCATGTTCGGCGCGGCGCTCCTCGCCGGCCGGCGCGCCGGTGACCGTCGACCCGCGTCGATCATCCGCGTCGGCTTCCTCACCACGCTGGTCGGCATGGGCGTGATCATCCCGCTCGTCCCCAGGATCGACAGCGGGTGGTGGCTCGTCCTCCCGCTCGCGGTCGCCGGCACGGGCCTGGGTCTGCTGGTCTCGCAGCTGAACAACTACACGCTCGCCCCGGTCGACGAGGACCGTGTGAGCGAGGCCGCCGGTGTGAACTCCGCGGCCGGCAACTTCGGGTTGTCGTTCGGCCTGGCGTTCGCCGGCGGGATCCTGCTCGCCGTGCTGTCGTTCACGTTCACCGACATGGTCGTGGGCAACCCCGAGATCCCCGCCCGCGAGCAGGAGCAGCTCGCCGACGCGCTGGAGCACGACGCCGAGGTGATGAGCCGGACGCAGCTGGACGCGCTCATCACCGAGCAGCCGCCGGCGGTGGAGGCCGAGGTGCTCGCGATCAACGACGACGCCCGGAACCGATCGCTGCAGGTCGCGCTGCTGGTGCCGGTGATCGCGGCGCTGCTCGGCACCGCCAACTCGTTCCGGATGGTCCGGCTCCCCGACATCAGACCGTCGGGAGACCTCGGAGGACTTGACCTGGGGTGACGGCGGGCGGGCTCAGTCGAGCTCGCCCAGCACGTCGTTCATCTGCGATCGGAACCGCCGGAGCTCGTCGCGGTGCTGGAGGGACAGCGTCGCGAGCAGCTCCTCGCCGTGCTCGGTGATCGTGGCGAGCTGACGCCGGTGGTCGGCGGGGTCGGCCTGCGTCGCCACCAGGTCCGCAGCAGCGGCTCGCTGCACGAGCTCGACCGTGGAGTGGTGCCGCAGCTGCAGCACGTCGGCCAGATCCGCGATCGACGGCGGCCGCTCGCCGGCCCAGCCCTTGATCGCCAGCAGCAGCTGGTGCTGCGCCGGCGTGAGGCCGGCTGCCCGGGCCGCCTCTTCGGAGAAGCGGAGGAACACCCGCAGGGCGTGACGGAACCGTGCCAGCGCGCGGTAGTCGCGGTCGGAGAGCGTGCGGTCGGTCACCCCACCGATGCTGGCACGGTGGCGCGCTCGCGCTGCGTCTCGATCAACGAGACCCCCGGGCTGGCGATCATGGCCACCACGGCGGCGATCAGCAGCACCGGGAGCAGCGGCAGACCGGCCATCTCGGTCACCACGAGCGTGGTGCCGATCGGCGTCTTGGTGACCCCCACGCACAGGGCGACCATGGCGCAGGCCATCAGCACGGACGGGTGGATGGCCGGCACGTACAGGTGGGCGAGCTGTCCGGCGGCGGCACCCATGAAGAACAGCGGGATGATGAAGCCGCCCTTCCACCCCGCCGCGAGCGTGACCGTCGTGCCGAGCAGCTTGGCCAGGACCGCCACGGCGAGCGCGCCCGCCGCGAGCCGGGCGTCGACGAGCTGGCCGAGCTGCTCCTCGCCGAAGGTCAGCGCGTACGGCGACCACCATCCGAGCAGTCCCAACACCACGCCGCCGAGCACGTACCGGCCGGCGACCGGCACCCGTGCGACCGTCCAGCGGAGCACTCGCGTGGTCCCGGCGAACGCGGCGGCGCCGAGTGCGCCGAGCACGCCGATCAGCGCGGCCACCGCCAGATCGCCCATGTGCAGCGTGCCGACCGCCGGGAACCGCCACACCGGTTCCACCCCGAGCCCGCTGAGGCCCAGGTAGACCGCGTAGCCGCAGAGCGAGCCGACGACCGACGGCAGCAGCGCCTCGTAGTACTGGAGGCCACGGCGGTGCAGGATCTCGAGGGCGAAGATCGCCGAGCCGAGCGGCGCGCCGAACAGGACGGTGAACCCCGCGGCCATGCCGGTGATCGTGAGGATCCGGACATCCGCTCGGTTCCGCCCGAGGCCGTTGCCGACCATCGTCCCGATCGTGCCGGTCGACTGCACCAGCGGCGCCTCCGGGCCCATGCCGGCGCCCGCCGACACGCACAGCAGCGACGCGGGGATCAGCGAACGCAGCGACGTGATGTCCCGGGCCCCGCCGAGCACGTGGATGTTGTCGACCAGGAGCTCGACGTTGCCGGTCTCCCCGCCGATGCGCGTGATGAGCGCGACGGCGGCCCCGACCGCGGTCAGGATCGCCAGCTGCACCGCCGAGCTGTGGTGCTCGGGGCCGAGGAGGCGCTGCAGGACGTGGAGCACACCCACGTAGGCCGCGCCCAGCAGTCCGCCCGCGATCCCGACCGCGATGACGGGCGGTCCGAGCCGCTCACGGATGTGGATGATGGCCTTGCGCACCAACACATCGTACTGCGATATATCTGCGGGCCCCAATCGAGGGAACCGCCTGTGACCGGGACGTCGAGCGTGCGGCCGCCGGTGCGGCGGTGTGGGAGCCTCGTGCGCGCCGAACCGTGTGCGGAGGACCCGAGGAGGACACGTGGAGCGCTGGACCGAGGACGACATCGCGCCGCTGGGTGGCCGGACCTTCATGGTCACCGGAGCCAACAGCGGTCTCGGGTTCGAGACCGCCCGTGCGCTGGCCGGCCACGGCGCCCGCGTGCTCATGACCGCACGCGACCGGGCGAAGGGAGCGGTCGCCGCCGACCGCATCCGCAGCGCCGACCCCGACGCGGACGTGGAGCTCGTGATCCTGGACCTCGCGGATCTGGACAGCGTGCGGTCGGTCGCCGCGGACCTGGACGGCCCGCTCGACGTCCTGGTCAACAACGCCGGGGTGATGATGCCGCCGCGCTCGCTGTCGCCGCAGGGCCACGAGCTCCAGTTCGCGACCAACCATCTGGGCCACTTCGCACTGACGGGGCTGCTGATGGACCGCCTGGTGGCATCGGACGAGGCCGGGCGCGACGCCCGCGTCGTCACGGTCAGCTCGACCATGCATCGTCCGGGTCGGATCCACTACGACGACCTGACGGGGGAGCGGGGCTACAGCCCGACCGGGTGGTACTCCCAGTCCAAGTTCGCCAACGTGCTGTTCGGCCTGGAGCTCGACCGCCGGCTGCGCGCCGCCGGCTCCGGGATCCGCAGCGTGCTCGCCCATCCCGGGTACGCGGCGACCAACCTCCAGTCGACCGGTCCCAGCGGGCTGTCCAAGGTGCTGATGTCGGTGGGCAACCGGCTCATGGCGCAGAGCGCGGCGGCCGGCGCGCGCAGCGAGCTGTACGCCGCCACCGATCCCGACGTCCGGGGCGGGCAGTTCATCGGGCCCGACGGGCTGGGCCAGAACCGTGGCCACCCGAAGGTGGTGCGGCCGGTCGGTCGGGCGGAGGACCGGGGCGACGCCCGCCGTCTGTGGGAGCTGTCCGAGGAGCTGACCGGCGTGCGCTTCGACCTGCCTGCGGCCTGAGCTCGGGCTCGCCCAGCTGACGTTCGCCGGTCGAGCGAGGCGGGGCCGGTGCGTCAGCGGCGCCGGCCCCGCCGGTGCGCGGGACCCCGCCGTCGCCACTCGAGCTCGATCACCCCGTCGTCGGGCAGCGCTCGCCACCGCTCGAGCATGGCGTCGAGCTCCGGGCCCGACTCCGTCGTCTCACCGGCGCGCCAGGCGAAGAACTCGCGGTTCACCCGCTCCTCGGCCGCATCGAGCTCGCCGGCGTGCTCCCGGATCACCGTCGTTCCCTGCGGCGTGCGCTTGCGACTGAGCGACCGGAACGTGGCCCCGGCGGCGACGCATCCCCAGAACCCCCGCTCGATGCCGAGCGCGTCCTCGATCACGAACGTGGCGAGGTCGTGGGGAACGTCGGGCCCGGCCGCCATCATGGGCCCGGGGACGCGGGTCCGTGGCGGCCGCAGCGCCTCCCACGCGCACACCCGGCCGCCGCCGGTCTTCCAGAACCGGACGACCATCGGGCGAGGTCCGCCACGGGCACGATCCACGCCGGCCACGGTACGAGCCCGTCGCGGGCGACGGGAAGCGAGTTGCGGTTCCTGGTCGATCGGCGCCCGCGGGATCCGATCGGTGCCGCGACCGACGACCCATACTCTCTGTCCGTGAGCGATCGACCGACCCCGTCGTCGCGCGACGACGAGCCGCTGCCCGACCGCAGCGACATGCGCTCGTGCTCCGACGGGTGGCGGGCCATGTGGGCGACCGGCGCCGCGGTCGTGATCGCGACCGCCCTCGGGTTCGTACTCCCCACCGACCTGGAGGTCCTCGAGGGGCGCGGGCGCGAGTTCCTCCTGGTGCTCGTCGGCTGGAACATCTTCTGCGTGGTGTACGTGATCCACACGCACCGGGCGTTCGCCCGGGTGGACGCTCATGAGTTCAAGGCGCGCATGAAGGCGCGCGACGACCTGGAGAACGCGTTCTGGCGACGTGTCAGCCCGTACGGGGACGGTCCCACGTTCGCCATCGAGGCCACGGTCGTGTCGTTCTTCGTGGTGCTGGTCGTGCCGCACCTCAAGGCCGTCCAGATCAACCCGTGGGTGCTGGTGCCGCTGACGCTCAGCATCCTGCTCTGCTGCTGGGCGCTGTCGATCGTCGCCTACACGCTGCACTACGCGCAGAAGGACATCGCCACGCCCAGCCTGGACTTCCCCGGCGACCGGACCGGCGCGTACGGCGACTACCTGTACTTCTCGATCGCGGTGAGCACCACCTTCGGGGCCACCGACGTGAACATCACGCAGCCGGCCATGCGCAGGGTCGTGAACCTCCACACGATCCTGACGTTCCTCTACAACTCGGTGATCGTCGCGCTGCTCGCGTCGCTGCTCATCCGCTGAGGTCCCCGGGCCGCGTCGCGGCCGTGGGCGAGAATGACCCGATGGGCGGCTACGACATCGAGGCATGGCACGAGTTCGCCGTCATGATCGGCGGTGCGGCGGCGGCGCTCGCCGGTCTGCTGATCGTCGCGATGTCCATCAACATCGACCAGATACTGAAGTACGACTCCCTTCCGGCCCGGGCGGCCGCCGCGCTCATCACCATGCTGAGCCCGCTGGTCGTCGCGGTCGTGCTGCTCGTCCCGGGCCAGCCGGACGAGGTCCTCGGCATCGAGCTCGCCGTGATCGGCGTCCTGCTCGGCATCATCCTGGTGGGGCGGCTCGGCTACGGGCCGGCCAGGGGCGGCCAGACGGTGCGTCAGTGGTTGCTCGGCACCGGCGGCCCGCTCGCCGTGCTCGTGCTGTCGCTGGTCCTGGCCGGCGTCGGCATCGGCACCGGCACGATCGGCGGCCTGGTGTGGTTGGCGCCCGCCGTGCTGGCGGCCGTGCTGAGCGGCACGGCCCAGGCCTGGGTGCTGCTCGTCGAGATCCGGCGCTGAGCCGTGTCGCCGCGTCGGCGCCGTGACGCGGTCAGCCCGTCACCGCGGCGAGCACGCCGTCGGTGAACTCGGCGACGCCGAACGGCGGGTCGTCGGGCGGCTCGGCGCCCAGCCGCACCGCCACGATGCCGTGCTCGGGGATCACGGCGACGTACTGGCCCTGGAACCCGAGCGCCCAGAAGGTGTCCTCGGGTGGGCCCGGCACCAGCACGCCCTCGTAGCTCTCGCCGCTGTCACCGGCCGTGACCGCCGCCATCGGCGACGCCACCAGGCCCGGACGGTTCAGCCACCACAGCCAGCCGTAGGCCGCGTTGAGCTCGGACGACGAGCGGCCGGTGGCGTCCTCGACGTAGGAACGCGTCAGCACCTCGGTCCGGTCGTCGCCGGTGCCCCAGGTGCCGTCGGCGAGCATGAGCAGCCCCATCCGGGCGAGGTCCGAACAGGTGGTCGACAGCCCCATGAAGGTGAGGGAGTTGCCCGCAGGGTCCGTGCGCAGGGTGGAGTCCGACATGCCGAGCGGCTCGAACACCTGCGCCTGCGCGTAGTCCGAGGCCGACTGCCCGGTCGCGGCGAGGATCACGGCCGAGAGCACCTGGATGGCCGAGTTGTTGTAGGCCCACACGGTGCCGGGGTCGGCGGCCTGTCCCAGCCCGATCGCGAAGGCGTTCTTGTCCTCCGCCCGGATGACCATGGCGCCGTAGTCGATGGCCAGACTCCACTCGCGCCCGGACGTGTTGGACAGGACGTCCTGGATCGTCACGTGCTCGGACGGGGTGCCCTTCCACTCGGGCACGTACTCGGACACCTCGTCCGTGACCTGCAGGTGCCCGTCCCGTTGCGCCACGCCGATGAGGATGCTGGTCAGCGACTTGGTGACCGAGAACGCCTCGCGGGGCTCGGCGGTGGGCCCGGGCCAGCTCCGCTCGTCGACGAGCTCGCCGTCGCGGGTCACCACCAGGCAGTCGGAACCGGCGGCCTGTGCCTGGTCGGCCAACCGGTCGAGCGCCGCCTGGTCCATGCCCGCGTCGCTCGCCGACGTGGTCGTCCACTCGCGGTCGGGGAACGACAGGCGATCGCCGGCCGGTGAGGTGTTCGTCGGCGCCGCGGTCGGTGCGGTCGTCGACGGGGCGGTCGACGTGTCCGCCCCCGCATCGTCGCCGTCGGACGAGCACGCGCCACCGACGAGCGCCATCAGCACGACGACGGCCGCCGCGGCACGGGTCGGAGCGGTCCAACGGATCACGCGGGAGGCCCGTGGGGTCCGGTCAGCCGCCCGGGGGAGCCGGGGCGATCTGGTTGATCGTCGCCTGCTCGACCGACCAGCCCGCTGCGGCCGCCACCTGCTCGGGCGTGAGCGTCACGCGCGGCGCCCGCAGCAGGATGGGGTAGGGGTCGATCGCCGGAGCGCTGCCGGGGTGGATCTCGAAGTGCAGGTGCGGCGGGGTGGTCGCCGCGTTGCCGGTGTTGCCCACGGTGCCGACGACGGTCCCGGCCGCGATCGGCTGCCCGGAGACGAGCGGGGCCCAGTCGCGGAGGTGGGCGTAGTAGTAGCGGTAGCCGCTGCGGCCGCGGGTCCAGACCGTCAGGCCGCCGAGCCGGTTGGTGCCGACCTTCTCCACCCAGCCGTCCTCGACCGCCACCACCGGGGTGCCGGCGCGGGCGAACAGGTCGTTGCCCTGGTGCGACCGCTTGCAGCCGTCGCGGCAGTAGCCGTAGCTCGAGATGAAGCTGGTGGGGCCGGCGACCGGGAACACGAACCCGGGGATCACCGCAGGGGTCAACGCCATCTGCCGTTCGGCCTCGCTGGCCGCCGCCTCGGCGGCGACCAGGGCCTGACGTGCGCTCTCGAGCGCCTGGGCCGACGCCGTCTCCTGCTCGATCGTGGTGCGCAGTCGCTCGGACACCTTCTCGCGCTGCTGCAGGTACTCGTCGGCGAGCGCTCGGTCGGAGTCCGTCACCACGCCCGGCAGCACCACACGATCCGCCTCGGCGGACAGGTCCCGTCCCGGGCGGAGCCGCAGCTCGGGTTGGCCGGCGGCCACGTAGGACGCCGCGACACGGCGGCTGAAGCGGTCGCGCACCGCTGCGTAGCGCTCGGCCGCCTCCTTGTGGGCGCCCTCGATGCTCGCCCGGTCGGCCTGCGCCGCGGCGAGCGCCGCCTCGGCCTGCGCCACGGCCGTCTGCGCGGCGACCAGGCGGTTCTGGGTCAGGTCCACCTGCGCCTTCAGACCGGCGAGCACGGGGTTGGTGATGCCGACGCCGTCCCACGGACCCTTGGGCGTGATCCCGACGGTCGGGTCGTCGAAGTCCTCGTCCTCGTGCGGCAGACCGCCGTCGGGTGGGAGCGGGATCTGCGGGTCGATCGGGTTGATGACGCCCTCGGGCAGGGTGGTCGTCGTCTCGGTGGGGACCGAGGTGGACCCGCCGGGCGCGGTCGTGGACGTGGTGGAGGAGGTGGTGGGATCGACGGTCGAGGTCGTGGTGGACGAGCCGTCGGGCACCGTCGACGAGGTGGTCGTGGTCGACGTCGGCTCCTGCGCGGACGTCACAGGCCCGAACGCCACCGTGGCGGCGAGGCACACCACGAGCGTGGTCGCGAGACCCAGGCGCTTCATCGGGCCTTCCTCAGCGAGTTGGCGGTCGTGAGGATCGACACCGCCGTGCACACGACGACGGTCACGACGAAGACCAGCACGATCACGGTGCGGGCCTCGGACGCCGGCGGCAGCAGCGACGTCACGACGGAGCTCTTCGAGCCGGACGCCTGGCCCATGGCGAGCGCCAGGCCGGTCGCGGCGAAGCCGGCGCCGACGAGACCGATCAGCACGCCCTCGATCGCGACCGGAGCGGCGATGTAGCTGCGTCCTGCGCCGAACGAGCGCATCATGTCGATCTCCCGCTGCCGTGAGGCGATCGACGAGCGGATCATGGTGGCCGACAGCACGATGCCGACCACACCGAGCACAACGGCGAGCCACGTGCCGAAGCCGGACACGGCGCCGGAGAGGTCGCGGACGTCCTGCACGGCGTCGTCCGCGGTGACGACCTGGTACACGTCGGGATCGGAGGCGAGCGGCCGGGTGATCTTCTGGATCAGGCCGGGATCCGCGTCGTCGGGGGCGACCCGGAACGACGGCGGGAGCAGGTCGGGCGTGACCGCCTCGACCATCGTCGCCTCGTCCGCGTAGAGCCGCTGGTACTCCTCGAAGGCCTGCTCCTGCGAGATCGGCGTGACGTCGCGCACGCCGTCGGCGGCGCGCAGCTCGTCGCCGACGCGCTCGATGTCGGAGTCGGTCGCGCCGGGCTGCAGGTAGACGACGAACTCCACGCCGTCGGCCCAGCGGGCCATGGTGGCGTCGACGCCGGCGCGGGCGATGGCGGCGCCGCCGGCCAGCAGCGCGCACAGCGACACGGTCAGCGCGGCCGACGCAGCGAGGGCCGGTCGCCGGCGGATGCCGCGCACGGCGTCACGCAGCGCGTAGGCCGACATGGAGACGAACCGCGTCCACGGCCGCTCGCGCAGCGAGCCCATGGCGACCTCGCCGCTGAGGAACGTGGTGATCGCCCGGTCGTCCTCGTCGGTCGACAGCGAGCTGGTGAGCCCGTCGATGTCGACGGCCACGCCGGCGCCCATCTCGGTCTCGGCGCCCATCTCGGTCTCACTGCCGGTCTGGCCGGTGGGGCCCGGGGCGATCCCGTCCGGGCGCGGTTCGCTGGGCATGAAGCCCTCGTCGACCACGTCGACCGTCAGCTGCTCGTCGTTGTCAGGCACGCGCGAAAGGTCTCCCAGAACCTGGACCTACAGGCCCTCGCCGAGCCTGGTCCCCGCAGTCATCGGCCGATCCGGCCTGGATCCGTAGCGGAATCTCGCCCCCACCGATCCGCCGTTCGGCACAGGGCGCGAGGGTACAGGACGGACCCGACGTCGCACCCGGCGGCAGGGTGAACCCCGGCTGCCCCCGCCGAGGGGCCGCACCGGCCCGGTCGCACGCCGGGACCGGGGCCCGGGGGTACGTTCCAGCGGTGGCGACGCAGGACGAGCGCGGGCTGGCGGCATCCGGCGGCCCCGTCGATCCCGACGGTCCAGATGGTCCCGGTGCTCCCGAGCACGATGCCGAGGCACCCCGCCCCAACCTGATCGACCGCGTGAGCGACCGCCTGGACGCAGTGCAGCGTCGCTCCCCGCCCGTGGCGGTGGCGCTGGCGGTGACCAAGAAGTACGGCGAGGACCGGGGTGGTCAGCTCGGGATGATCCTCACCTACCGCGGCTTCTTCGCGGCGTTCCCGCTGCTCCTCGCGTTCGTGAACGTCGTCGGCCTGCTGGTGCAGAACAACGACGAGCTCCGTGACGACCTGATCAACTCGACGCTCGGCGACGTCCCGATCATCGGCAACGAGGTCCTCAAGGCCGACGTCGGCGGCAGCGTCGTGGTGGTCATCGGCTCGGTGCTGGTGTCGCTGTGGGCCGGGCTCGGCCTGCTCGAGACCCTGCAGGAGCTCCTCAACACGGTGTGGGGCGTGCCCATGTACGACCGTCCCAACTGGTTCGTGCGCCGGGGCCGCTCCGTGCCCGCCGCCCTGCTCCTGGGCGGGTGCCTGGTGCTGTCGGGGTCGAGGGCCTGGTTCGACCTGCCGTGGTTCCTCGATGCCGTCGTGTCCGTGGTGCTCCCGGTGCTGGCCGGCGCGCTCTGCTACCTGGGCCTCCACTGGCTCCTGTGCGCGCGCAAGGTCCCGCTCAAGTGGCAGCTGCCGGGCGCGCTGTTCGTGGGCATGTCCTGGTACGTGCTGCTGTCGCTCGCCGAGTGGTACGTGGACCGCTTCGTGGTCCAGAGCTCCGACACCTACGGCGTGTTCGTGGTCATCTTCGGCCTCATGTCGTGGGCGTACCTGTTGGGCACGCTGTACCTCTACGGCAACGAGCTGAGCTCGGTGCTCTACGAGCGCCGTTGGCCCCGGAGTCTCACCGGCCGGAACCTGACCGACGCCGACCGCGAGGCGTTCGCCAGCGTGTCCGAGCGCGAGGTGCGGGTGCGGGGGACCGACATCGCCATCGACGTGCCACGTCAGCCGGCGCCGCCGCCGTCCGACCCCGACTGAGTCGCGCCGAGGCGGCGCCTGCGTTGGTCACGCGAGACCGCGACTCTCTCGCATCGACATCCCGATCTCGCCGCGGCCCACACTGGCCGGCGGTGACTGTCAGACCGGTTTCGTATGGTATCGAACATGTGTTCGATGGATCAGCCGGCGTGGTCGGAGCACTGGCATCGCGACGACGACTCCGCTGCTGACGTTGCGGCCGAGCGGGCGGCGGGGCTGTCGGGGGTGGAGTTCGTGCCGCCGGCCGCGGCGAAGGACCTGCTCGACGCCGTCGCCGCGGTCGGCGCAGTGGATCTGGCGGCGTTGAGCGAGGACGAACGGTTCGGTCTGCTCGACGCGTTGGAGCACTCCGAACGGGTCCTCACCGCGGTGCTCATGTCCACCCTGATCGCGGTCGATGATCGCAGCGAGTTCGACGCCCGCTTCGGCATGACACCAGGCGCCTACTCCGAACAACGCCACGGACGGGACCGCCTCTCGTGGACCCGCTCGCTGCGCATCGGCCGCCGCCTCGTTCACCTCCCCGAGATCCGCCGCGCACTCCTCGAGGGCCGGATCTCGGTGGAACGCGCCAGTGTGATCGCCAACGCGGTCAACGCCCGCAACGCCGCCCTGCTCGCCGAAGCACAGACCGCGTTGCTGGAACTGTCGGCTCGCACCCCGCGGTTCGCCGAGTTCGCCGCCCAGGTCCGCGACCTCGCCGCCGTCGCGGACGCAGACGGGCCCGAACCCGAACCCGAACGCTCCAAGGGCAAGGTGTCGCGCACCGGGGACCACGTCGCGGTCGTCATGGACCTCTACGGCACCGACGCCATCGCCGCCGAACAGATGCTCGAAGCAGCACTCGACCGGCTGTGGAAAGCCGAGCTCGACGACGCCGCCCACAACCCCGAACTCGTCCCCAGATCGAAAGCCGAGCTGCGAGCCGCCGCGTTCATGGAACTCCTGCGCCGCGGCACCGCCGAGACCGCCACCGGCACCCGACGACCCGCCGTCGAGCTGTCACTCGTCATCGACGCCGACCGCGTCGAGGACCTCGACCCCACCCTCGCCGCCGTCGTCGCCGCCACCGCAGCCGGCACGTTCACCGGCGACCTCGCCGACGGATTCCTCGCCACCACCGCACAACGACCCCACCCGCTCGACGCACCCGGCGACAGCTGCCCCGCGTGCGCCGGCCACCACCAACTCCCCGACCACGTCGACCTGCCCGGACGCTTCACCGGCGCCACCGTCACCGTCGCCGCCCCCGACGGCAGCCGCCGTGTCCTCACCCAACAGCAATGGCAACTCCTGCTGTGCGACTCGACGATCTCCCACATCCTCCTCGACGCACTCGGCGAACCCCTCGCCATCCGCCACCTCGACCGCTTCGCCGATGCCGACATGCGACGAGCCCTCACCGCCCGCGACGGCGGCTGCATCTTCCCCGGCTGCGACGCCCCACCGTCGTGGTGCGACGCCCACCACGTCATCGAGTACCAACTCGGCGGCCACACCGTCATCGTCAACCTCG